>CAUZVF010000168.1:0-8155 GCA_963582955.1 Planctomycetota bacterium | reverse complement strand
ACCGATTCCGAAGTTGACTCCGAAAGCAGGCGGGAAGTGAATCCATATGCGGCACCGGTCGGTTCCGGAGCGTACGCCGACTACGACGATCTGCCATTGGCCGGTCGTGGAGCGCGTTTTGGTGCCTTTTTTCTTGATAACTTGATCAGCTTGGTCGCGGCTATTCCTGGCTTTGGCATTCTGATCGTCGGTGCACAAAATGATGGAGTTCAAGTGATCGGCTTGCTGCTCATTGTCGCGGGCATACTGGGAATCAACATCTTCCAGTGGGTCCTGCTGACTCGTGACGGACAAACGCTTGGAAAAAAGGTATTGAAAATCAAAATCGTCGACTATCGGTATGGCGATCAACTGGGATTCGGGCGCATTGTTGGCATGAGGATCTGGTTGAACGGTTTGATCGGTGCCGTCCCTTATATTGGAAGCTGCTATGCTCTGGTCGACGCCCTTTGCATCTTTGGTCAGGAAAAGCGTTGCGTTCACGACTTGCTGGCCGATTCCAAAGTCGTTGAGGTTTGGTGATGCCGCAACAACTTGTCGAAACCAAGACGCACATTGAAACGCCTGAAAACGTCCAACTGACGTTTCAATTGGCGGGGCCGGCATTGCGGATGTCGGCTTACGTGATTGACTTGGTCATTCGTTTGGCATTGGTTTGGGCCATCATGTTGGCGGCCATGCTGATGTTTCCGGTATTTGGATCTGTCGGGTTGGCCGGAATGCCGATGGGTTTCATTTTGGTTGTGATGTTTCTGGTCGAGTGGGGCTATGGTTGTTTTTGTGAAGGCTTCTGGAACGGCCGCACGCCGGGTAAAGCCGCGTTTCGGTTGCGCGTGATCAAGCAGGGTGGCTATCCAGTGGGATTCTATGACGCGGTGTTGCGCAATCTGCTGCGCGCGGCCGACGTCTTACCGATCGGCTATGCGATTGGATTGATCGTCATGGCGTCGACCGAGCGAATGCAGCGGATCGGTGACTTGGTCGCGGGAACAATGGTCATTGTCGAGGACCGCAAGCGGCTGCAACGCAATCTGCCAAATCTGCAATTCGTCGAGTCACTGCCGCGTGTCGAATGCCAACGCCGCTTTCATGTTTCCGACCGGACATTGGAAACGATCGAACGATTGTTTGACGAGAGCCGACGACTGCCATCGGCGCGGTTGGAACAGATTGCCGCGATTCTGTCGCGACCGATCACCAATCATCTTGGTTTCAATTTGCGGTCGATGGAAGCCAGTCAGCCACATCATCAGTTCTTGCTCAGAGTGCTGAAGACATTCGCGGCAAACGCCGATGACGCGAACAACGAATTCGAGCACGGCGCGGCAACACGACAAAGCCGCCGCCTGCCCGGCCTCGGCGAATTGAACACTCAAGTGACGATTGACGATCGGTTCGTGGTTGACGAGACATTCGTCGTCGAGGAGCCGCAGTCATGAATCGCGAGCAGTTCATTTCTCAGCGCCGACAAGACTGGCAACGCTTCGAAAAACTCTTAAAAAAGTCGGAAAGGTCGCGCACTCCGAAATTCGACGGTGAGGAAGTGTCGGAGTTTTCCCGGCTGTTTCGTTCGCTGTCGTACGACCTCAGCCTTGTCCGCTCGCGGGATTGGGGACTGGGGATCAGCCGCTATCTGAACGACTTGCTGGCTCGTGGACACAACGGATTCTATCGTTCGCCGCCGGGAACACTGCGTGCCGTAATCGAATTTTTCGTTTCCGGTTTTCCGCGATTGTTTCGAGAGAACTTGTCGTACTTCTGGGTCGCGTTGGCGTTATTTGTTGTTCCCGGACTCATCAGCGGTTTTGTCGTCTATCACAATCCGTCGCTCGCCGGACGGATTATGACGGGCGGACAGTTGATGCAGTTTGAAGAAATGTATTCCGCCGAGATTAAGCGTGAAACAGGTACGGGATTCGAAAGTGCCATGGCGGGTTTCTATGTCTACAACAACGTCGGCATCGCTTTTCGCTGTTTCGCGACGGGTATCTTTTTCGGGATTGGCACGATCGTCTTTTTGATCTTCAACAGCATTTTTCTGGGAACAGTCACGGGATTCTTGATGGCTCAGGGGCATTCCGAACGGTTCTTTAGCTTTGTGATTTCGCATGGATCGTTCGAGCTGACGGCGATTGTGATCTCCGGAGCAGCTGGGTTGGTCATTGGGCGGTCCATCGTTCATCCGGGCCGTTACACGCGCTGGGACGCGCTGCGGATTCGCGGCCTTGTGGGCGTGCAACTGGCGTTGGGCGCCGGCGCGATGCTGCTGGTCGCCGCGTTGATCGAGGGATTTTGGTCACCGTCGGGTATTCCCAACGAGGTGAAGTACGTGGTCGGTGCGATCTTGTGGGTGCTGGTCATCGTTTATTTAAGTTTCGCGGGACGGGAGAAACGCACGGCATGAAACTTGACGGCACCATCTTCACCATTGAACGACGCTCGATCAGCGGTTGCATCGACATGGCCGTTGTGTTTTTTCGAGAGCACTTCAAACCACTGATGACGCTGACGTTGTTGTTTGCCGTTCCGTGCTGCGTGTTCGATTATTGGATCGCATCCGTTACCGATGCCGGAATGGTACTCAGTTTGTTGTTGTTCCTAGCCGTGACTCCATTCTTTTCGTCCGTGTTGGTGGCGGGATCGGGCCGACGCGTGTTTGGCGAACGGTTGCGCGTGCGGCAAGCGCTACGGATTGTCGTTTCGAGGTTGTTTTTCGCATCAATGGTCATGTTGATCTGCCGCGGCGTCACGGTCTTTTGTGGTTTTCTGCTGTTGTTCCCGGCGTATCTGGTGGCTGCGCGATACGGTTTCTTGGCCGAGATTCTATTCCTTGAAAACGTGCCCGCTCGCCAATACGAGCGGCGGTTGTCTGACTTTTCGTCGGCGTACGGCAATCTGCTGGTCCGCATGATCATGATCTCGGTATTCTATTTGACCGTCGTCATTTCGTTGTACGCGTTGGTCGACATCGCATCGGGTATTCTGTTCGGAATGCCCGTTCTGTTCGGGCGAGTTTCCTCGGGGCCGTACGCTTTCGATGACTTTTTGGATTTGCTGTTTTACGATCCCAGAGTTGTTGTGGCATGGAATGCCTGCCTGTGGATGGCTTTTCCCATTGCCCGACTGGCTTGGTTTTTTTGTTATCTCGACTCGCGAACGCGTCAAGAATGCTGGGACATTGAACTGGACTTCCGTGTCGAGGCTCAGCGATTGGAGTCAGCATTGTGAACGGACTGCAAGACTTTGTGCTGTGTGCGGCATTGTTTTCTCAACCAATCGATGCATGGGCTGTCGACGTTACTGGGCAAGAAAACCTCGTAATTTCTTCAGCCGCGGAGCGGCGGCAGCAAATAGCCTGGGGCGTAAGCCCCAGGATCTGTGTTAGCGCCAATGTCGAGCCCCGGAGGGGCGACATCGTGTACGATTCTCTTTTCGCCTTCTATCCGGGCTTTGCTCGCGTCGCTCTTTGGAAATGGAACCGCGCGTCCGTTGGATTAACCAACGCGATGCGCGACGACGACGAAGTCAATCAGACAATCGACGACGTGCTGTCCGATCCCGAATTCCGCCGCTTGAAACGGAAATCCGACCAGAAGCCCGATCTGGAAGATCCTTGGTGGCTGAAGGATTTGTTGGATTGGCTGTCTCCCAATGTTTCTCCCGGTTCGCTCGGCATGGGAGTCGCGGTTATGGAGATCGTGTTGTACTCGCTCGTTTTTCTGGCGGTGTTGTTGGTGGTCGGTTTGATCGTCCGGGCGGTGATGGGCATCGCCAACAAGGGGCGTGACGGATTGGATGTACCATCAGGTCATGTTGACGAACCGCTGCTGGCGACTCCGCCCGGCGAATCCCCGTCGGCCGAATACGAGCGGCGGGCGCTGGAATTCGCTCGTGACGGCGATTACAAAGCCGCGATTCGACAATTGGTGCTGGGCTGCATGAGCTGGATCGAGCGTTCTGGATTCATCCGTTATCGCCGTGGCCTGACGAATCGAGATTATCTGCGAGCTGTTTGGCGGCAGCACGAACGGCGTGATTCGATGAGCGTCATTGTTCAAGCGTTCGAACTGGTCTACTTTGGACGGCGTGTTGCCGATGCCGAGAGATTTGAATTGTGTCTGGAAAACTTCCAAGGAGCGTTCCGTGGCGAAAACGGGCAGACGGTTCTGGCGAAATGAATTCAGTTGGATCGTGGCCGTTACGGTCGTGATTGGATTGGGATTCTGGTGGATACCGGGCGGGGCGAACCTGTCTAACGACACGTTCAGCGCATTCCCTTCGGGTAAGCTCGCCTTTTACCGCGTGATTCAAAGAACGCATCCCCATACGACTCGCAGCTTGGAAGAGTTGATCCCATCGAACAGCGGCACGGACGCCATTGTCATCTTGGGACCGCAGCGCTATCCCAACAAGGAAGAGTGGGACGAATTGTACGACTGGGTTTATTACGGCGGTTCGTTGATTCTCGCCGCGCGATGGGATGAACCGATCGTTGACTTGGGGACATTCGATCTGAAAATTGTTCAATCAGGTATGGCATCAATCGTCACGACAAAGGAGACCGTCGTCATTCCACCGGAAGATGACGGCACAACAGCCGATCAAGAAACCGTAACGATTGAATCAGAAGACAAGACACAGAACGAAGAGTCCGAGCAGAAAGAGACGAAGGCGGCGGAAACAGAGTCTGACAGCCCGACCTCCGTGGATTTTGAATCTCTCTTCGTTGTGTTGGCCGAAACCGAATTGGTTGAAGGTGAAGTGAATTGGAACAGTCGCGGCTCGATCGACATCGAGAATGCGGACGACGTGGAAGTTCTGGTAACGGCCGATGGCAAGCCTCAAGTCGTGCGTCGTGAAGTTGGCAGCGGATACATCGTTGTCTCGGCGACCGACGAGATATTTTCAAATCAATCGATGGTCGAGGAAACGTCGGGATTGCTCGCTTACCGCATTTTCGAAAAGGCCGTTGTCGTTGGCGATGTTTCGTTCAACGAGTCGTTGAATCGCGCGGGAGGCCCCAAAGTCTTCGGCATCTTGTTCGATCCAGAATTTCGGCCGGTCACTCTGCAACTGGTGCTGTTCACGGTGTTATTCGGCTGGTGGGGCAGCCGGCGATTCGGTCCCGCGGAAGTAATCAACATCGAGCATCGCCGCAGTATTTCGGAACACGCCGAAGCACTCGGCACGATGCACTACAAAGTCGGCAGCGGCGACCGGGCGTTGCAGTGGTATCTCGAGTACTTTCGTAAAAAGCTGCGACTGGATTCAATTGCAACGACCGGACAAAAAGAATCAAGCGTACTCGCCCGGCAGGCTGGCGTTGACGAGAGCGAAGTGATTGAATTGTTGAACAGTGTCAACGAAAACATCGAACGCCGCGTACCAACATCCGCCAACGCGGCAGCACTGATTCGCTCGTTGGCGAGATTGAAAAACAAGATTAGTCCGTCGCAGACAGATTCCGAGAAGTCATGAACTCGTTTAACGGCAAGCCGTAGGCGCCAGCGTTTTGTAATATGAACCAGTTCGAAACCTCGCAGTCGCCAACGGCTTGCCGTTAAACGAGGTAACAAATATATAAATTGAAAGACCCGGACAAAGGATATCACGGATGAAGCTCGATGAAGTCGCAACTTTGTTTAATTCCGCCATGGACGAGATTGGCCACGTGATTGTCGGCCAGATCGAATTGGTCGAGGGCGTGTTAGTGGCGCTGTTCTCGGAAGGCAGCGTGTTGATTGAAGGAGTTCCCGGGCTCGGAAAGACTCTTCTCGTCAACGTGCTGTCGAAGACGGTCTCGTGTGAATTCAAGCGAGTGCAGTTTACGCCTGATTTGATGCCGTCGGATTTGACCGGGCACAACATTTACGACATGGGCGAACGCCGGTTCCATTTCAATCGAGGGCCGATCTTCACGAATCTGCTGCTGGCCGACGAAATCAACCGGTCTCCCCCGAAGTCTCAGTCGGCGCTACTGGAAGTCATGCAGGAAGCCCAGGTGACGATCGACGGAGAAACGCATCATCTTGATCGGCCTTTCTTGGTCTTGGCCACTCAGAATCCGCTCGAACACGAAGGAACTTATCCGTTGCCGGAAGCTCAGGTCGACCGGTTCATGTTCAAGTTGACGATCGATTATCCGTCTCCCGCCGAGGAAAAAGAAATTCTCTCGCACTATGCCGCGGGCCGTAATCCAGGTCAGCTTCAAGGTTTTGAAATCAAACCAGTCATGGAAGCTTCGGCCGTGCTGGATATCCAAGAGACGGTCAAGCAGGTGATCGTGGAAGACAAAGTCGTCGGCTACATTAACGACATTGTTGCACGCACGCGGACTTGGCATTCGGTGACAGTCGGGTCGAGCCCCCGCGGCGGGATCAACATGCTGATCGCCGCCCGCACGTTGGCGGCGTGCCGTGGACGTGATTTCGTGACGCCGGACGATATCAAAGAGATCGCTCCCTGGGTCCTGCGGCATCGAATTCGGTTGCGTCCGGAAGCCGAAATCGAAGGCAGCTCGGCCGACGAAGTCGTACTGCAAATCCTTGACAGCGTCGAGGTCCCACGCTCATGACTCCGCGTCCATTGCTATTGGCTGTCGCCGCCATTGTTTTGTTTCCGTTTGCGATGGGAATCTGGGCTCCGGCGATCGTTGCGATTGGCCTGGCGTCGAATGTGATTCTCGCGGTCGTCGCCGTGTTTGATCTGATCATCACGCCGCGCAGCCGTTCCATTGTGATTGAACGCGAGGTCTCCGAGGTATTGAGCGTCGGCTGCGACAATCCGGTCGAATTGCATTTTTCCAATCGATCAAACTTGGCGATGGAATTGGAATTCATTGACGAGTGGCCTCGGCCGGGCGACGTCACGGGCCTGGAACCGACAGTCTCGCTGCCGCCGTGGAAGAATGGCGTCGTCCGTTATCAATTTCGTCCGCATCGGCGTGGGCACAACCAGTTTGCAAGTGTCTTTTTGCGGTATCCGAGCCGGCTGCGGTTGTGGTCGATTGTCGAGCGTCGCCGGTTGGAAACGAAGGTCCGCATTTATCCCGACATTCGTGCGGTCTATCGTTATGAACTGATGGCTCAGCGAAATCGGCTGGCTGAATTGGGCCTAAAGACGCATCGCCTGCACGGGCAGGGGGGGGGATTCGAGCGGCTGCGAGACTATCGCCGCGAGGACGAGATTCGGCACATCGACTGGAAAGCAACCGCCAAACACGAAAGACTCATCACTGCGGCCGCTCGATGCGTAATGAATCCGACGGTATTTCGCATCTCGATTTCGGATTGAACGCCGCCATCATGCTCAGTTACATCGCGTTAAGCCAAGGTGACAACGTGGCCTTCATGGCATTTTCCAGTCGCATTGAACGGGCCGTACGTCCGTTGCGCGGCAAGCCGGGCATCCAAACAATCATTCGTCACACATTCGACCTGGAAGCACGCGAGGACGCGTCGGATTATGGATTGGCGGTTGAAGACTTCATGCGGTGGCAACGTCGACGATCGTTGGTCATCCTAATCACGCACGTGATGGACGAACAACATCTCGACAACATCACTCGGTATGTGCGAACCTTGCGTTCGCCGCATATGCTATTATGTGTGTTCCTGCACGACGTCGTGCTGTCGAGTATGGCAGCGCGAGTGCCCGATACTGATATCGAAGCCTTTCACGTAGCAGCGGCCAGCGAGTTGTTGGCCGCACAAACTCGCAAAGTCGCCGAATTGCGCGATCGCGGAATCTTGGTGATGGAAAGCCTGCCATCACAACTGTCGGCTCAGTTGATCAACCAATACCTCGACCTAAAGGCCCGCCATCTGATGTAGAGATTTACAAGTTTTCGCGGTTTGCAAGATTATTTGACGTACGCCAAAACTTTCGCAACGGGGCGAAACAAAGCTCGAAAACCTCACGATAAATCAATTCCTTCAAAATGCTCAGAATCGCAAAAGTCACCGACGTGCCTCCGGGAGAATGTGCTGCATTCTCTGTCGGCGATCGTCGCATCGCTGTCTACAACATCGAGCAGACTCTCTACGCAATTGAAGACCGCTGCCCGCATCGTGATGCGACTTTGAGTGAAGGTGAAATCCGCGGTGCCGTCGTGACGTGTCCGCTCCACAACTGGGAATTCAACGTGATCACCGGC
>CAUZVF010000167.1:0-8164 GCA_963582955.1 Planctomycetota bacterium | reverse complement strand
GCCAGCGCGTGCGGATCAACGTTTCTGAATGCGAAACAGTGCTCTGTCGGTACGAATGAAGAACGCCGAGTCGGCCACGGCGAACGATGCCAACGTCCGGTTATTCAGCGAGTTGCGTCCGACCTCGTCGAATTCCGTTCCGGCCTTGACGATTGTTGTGTCACCGTTTTCGCTCTGAAAATAAATCAGGCCATCGGCAAAGATGGGCGAAGCGGAATATTCACCGCCAAGCCGTTCTTGCCAATGCCGCCGGCCAGACTTTGCGTCCATACAAGTGGCAATGCCTTGGTCGCTGATCATATAGAGTTCTTCGCCAACCAATAAGACCGACGGCGTGTTCGGTACGCTGCGTCGAGTTTGCCAAGCGACGTGAGTATCCGTGACGTCGCCGCGCCCCGTCGGACGAATGGCAAGGAGCACCGGCGTACTCCAGCCCGTGCAAACGTAAACCAAACCGTGCCCATGGACGGGACGCGGGATCACGGAATAGCCATCACCGTAATTGACTCGCCAAATTTCCTTGCCGTCCTTGGGATCGTAGGCGCCGACGCGGCCCGTTCCGGGACAGACGATTTGTTTTTGGCCATTAACCTCGATTGCCAACGGAGTTGAAAACGAAAACTTGAGACCCAGATCGACCGTACGATCGGTTTTCCAACGAAGTTTGCCCGTGTTGCGGTCCAACGCCGCCACATAATCGACGTCTTGTCCGTCGCACGTGACAACAACCAGATCGCCGATCAATGCCGGAGAACCGCCGTTGCCATGCCGGGGTTTGTATCGCAGTTCTTGTGTTTTCCAGACGATCTCGCCGTCCAGTGTCAACGCGGCCGTGCCTTCCGTTCCGAAATGGACATAGACCATCTTGCCGTCGGTGACGGGTGTGGGGCTGGCATGGCCGTTCTTGCTGTGAATCAGCCGTTTTGTCGAGACGATGTTTCGATCGAAGACCTCGGTGTCCCAAATTTGCTTTCCAGTTTTGGCGTCGAGGCACAGCGATCGCAGCGACTGGTCGTCCTGATCGCCAGACGGTCCCGGAACGGCTGCGGTCATGAACAACCGGCCGTTGTAATAGATGGGAGACGACCAACCGTGTCCATCGATGGGTACGTTCCAAGCGACATTCGTTCGCGGCCCCCAATTGATGGGTAGGCCGGTTTCGGAAGAATGTCCTTGCCCGGTCGGACCACGAAATTCCGTCCAGTTCTCGGCGGCTGTTGGCGAACTGAATGCGACACAGAACAGGAACGCACTTACCGGGAAAAGAATCAGCCTAGTCATCGACGATCTCCAACACCTCATAACGAATCATTCCTCTTGGGATTTCGATTTCAACTTGGTCGCCAACTTTTTTGCCCAACAATCCTTGAGCGACCGGGCTGCTCGTCAAGATCTTCATGACGTCGCCTTCATAATCTTCTTCGCCCGGCCCGACGAATTCGTACTTTTCATCGTCGTCGAGATCGAGGTCTTTGACGGTGACCGTCGACCCGAACGTGATTTCACCCTTCGGCAGCGTTGACTTATCAATGATTTCGCAATTGGCCAGCTTCGTCTTCAGCAGATTGATCTTGGCGTGTACTCGACCTTGTTCTTCACGTTGGCCATGGTATTCAGCATTCTCTTTCAAATCACCTTCCGCGCGTGCTTCGGCGATGCGATGCTCGATCTGCGGCATGACGTCTTCTTCGAGCTGGCGAATCTCTTCCTTGATCTTACCATATCCTTCTTTCGAAATCGGATTCCTTTCCATGATGCTTTCTCCTTACCAGGACTCAAGATAGCTGGATTATAAGTCGGCCGCATCCGACAACGCTAACCAACATCGACCCATTGCAGGGTTTTCGCGCTTTCAAGCACGGCTTCGCAAACTTTTTGCGTCACGAGCGCGTCGGCGAACGTCGGAGCCGTCGGTTCACCTTTAGCGAGGTTTTCGAGGAAGTCGGCGACCTGATGAACAAACGTGTGTTCATAACCGATTTGGAGTCCTGGAACCCACCAATGGTCCATGTATGGCATATCTCCGTCAGTGACGTGGACGGAACGCCAACCGCGGACGATCGAGTCGTCACCGTGGTCGAAGTATTCCAATCGGTGTAGATCGTGCAAGTCCCATTTGATCGAAGCGTGCTCGCCGTTGATTTCTAATGTGTAAAGAGCTTTATGGCCGCGGGCATACCGGGTTGATTCGAACAGACCCAGCGAACCGTTTTCGAAGCGGCACAGAAATGCGCAGGCATCGTCGATTCCGACGGGTTCGACCTTTCCGGTCAAATTATGCATGCGTTCCTTCACGAAAGTTTCGGTCATGGCCGTAACAGTTGTGACGTTGCCGTTTAACCAGATGGCCGTGTCCACACAATGAGCGAGTAAGTCACCCGTCACTCCCGATCCGGCGGCGTTGATGTCGAGACGCCACAAACCCTCGCCGCCTTGCGGGAGGTCCTCGGAAATCGTCCAGTCCTGCAAGAAGTTGGCGCGGTAATGAAAAATGCGTCCCAACCGGCCGTCGTCGATGATTTGCTTGGCCAGAGAAACAGCAGGAACGCGGCGGTAGTTGTACCAGACCGTGTTGGCGACTCCGGCCTCTTCGATGACCTTGACCATTTCTTGGCCTTCGGCGACGGTCATCGACAGTGGCTTCTCGCACAAGACAGTCTTGCCGGCCCGACCGGCCGCCATCGCGATTTCAGCGTGGGTGTTGTTGGGCGTGCAAATATCGACGGCGTCGATGTCGTCTCGTTCCAACAGCGTGTGCCAATCGGTTTCGTATGATTCGTACTGCCATTTCTCGGCGAATGCTTTGGCATTCTCTTCGTTGCGTCCACAGACGGCCTTCAGCACGGGCCGGTATTCGAGATCAAAAAAGTCGTTGACTCGTTTGTAGGCATTCGAATGCGTGCGGCCCATGAATCCATAGCCGATTAGGCCGATGTTGAGGGGCTTCTGGTCGCTCATCGAGGTCTCCGTCTAAGTTTTGCCCGTTGTTTTCAGGTCGAGTATTTTGACGTGGATCAGTTCATGTCGAACCATGTCAACGGTTGCCTGCGACTGTTCAAGAACCAGGTATCCCAGCAATGCCTCGTAAATTCCGTCTTGTGGTTTCATTTCGACAAACAGCACTTCGGTGTAGATGGCTGGAAAGCCCTCAATTTGAATTTGAACGGGTCCGCAAACCGATCCAGAAACGACTTGCTGCGTTGCGGTTTCAAGGTCAACTGTTCGAACCGTCTCAATGTCACCCAGTCGCTCTTTCCATGCGTTTGGAAGAACCATCATCGACACACATGTGTCGACTAATGCATCGCATCGGAACGAATCGTTACGATTCATTGCATTCGCAATTGTGACGGATGTGATGACGCGTCCCATTTGTTATGACTCGCTACCAAGTTAGTTATAAGCGTGTGCGTCTCGAACTTTGATCATTGCGTCTAGGATGGTGTTCCAAGTTTCCGGATTTTCGAGAGTTGTATTCGGGAACATGCAACCGTCCCAGCAAATGTGTTGGATTCCGCGATCGGCGGCGTCCTTGAGCCAATACTGGGAACAGCGCGTGATATCGAGCTTTCCGTTGGGGTCATCGGCCGCACAATGCTTGCCCGTTTTGTCGTGCGACCCCGCACCGTGCACCTTGCCGTCGTTTTGCGCGACGTGGAAATCGATCGTCCACGGACGCAGCTTTTCGGTCATCTGTTCATATGCCGGCCAGAATTCGTCGTCGGAATAACCTTCCTGTAAGAAGGCATGTTCGGGCGCGTTGTAACCGAGCAAATAGAGGTACGAGTGAGCGAGATCGGCTTGGAAGCCCAGCGTTTCCGGCATGCCGACTTCTTCGAGCAGATCCAGCATGTCCTTCCAACTATGCATGCCGGCCCAGCAAATTTCGCCTTCGGCGGCCAGCCGTTCGCCGCTATCCGCGGCGATTTTGGCGGCTTCTCGAAACGTGTCGGCAATCCTCTTGGTGTTGGCGACGCTGTCCTCTCGCCATTTCTCGACACCGAATTCGGCGGAATCGATACGAATGACGCCGTACTTGCGGACGCCGTGTCCTTCGAAGACTTTTGCGATCCGGCATGCCATTCGAACCGCGCTTAAGAACTTTCCACGCGCCTCGTCATCACCCATCGCCGAGTCCCCGACCGTTCCCGGCCAAACGGGAGCGACCAACGAACCGACGTCAAAGCCGTGTCCGGCAATCAGGTCGGCGATTCTCTTTAGCTCGTCGTCGCTGGCTTCCGGATCGGTGTGAGGAAGAAACAGGAAATAATCAATTCCGTCGAACTTCTGGCCATCGACTTCGGCATTCGCCGACAGTTCCAACATGCGTTCCAGGCTGATCGGCGGTTCCTGGCCTTCTTCGTCGCCTTTGCCAACAAGACCTGGCCACATGGCGTTGTGCAGTTTTAGCGAACCGTTGGTTGTACTCATGTTTGCAGTCCCTAATTATTGGTTGTCGGATTCTCGGCCGATGCGTTCTTCGAGTTGTGAAATCGCTTGCCGCAATGCTGTATTCTCCGAGACATGCCCTAACTGTTCGATCGTTTCGTCGATGTCATGCGGTGTCAGAAACGACAACGCTTCGCTGCGATCAAAAACTCGACCTTGTCTGTCAACGACTACTTTTTATGAGCCCCGACTTCGGGAGCGTCCGGCTGCGCATCGGGGCCGAAGTATCGCAAACTGACCAGAGGTTCGGTCCCGGTGTTTTCGATCTCGACACCTTCGCCCGCCGCCTTTGCCGTCACGAAGACTTCGTCCTCGGTCATGGCCCCGAAGCGGATCATCGCCGGAGTTTGCAGATTCCGTGTGCCGATTCTGCCTTTGCCTTGAACGGTGATCCAGCCATAGGCTCCGCCGTCCGTGATTGTGCACTTCGCGCCGGGATCGACCGTCAATTCCTTGGCCGTGAATAATTGCTGACCGTCAACGCGGCCGTAGACAATCCAGCGATCGGCCCAACCATCGCTTTCGTTGCACACGATCGGTTCCAGGTAATGGCTGTCTTTGAAACTTGGATCGACATTGCCTTCCCAATCCAATGCATCCACGAGATATTGGTTGTCGTTGTGTTTTTCTTCCGGGAAGTCTTTTGTCAGTAGCGAACGCGGCACCATGCGGCCTTCGACCAGAGACTGATACATGCCGAACACGTCGCTGCCCCACTGTGGTTCAAACGTCACCAGGCTGCCAGGAGCGTGCAAAATACACGGCGGAACCAACCAACCGGTCCCCGGTTTCAGACGATACGCTTTTGACAAGTCCAAGATTCCGTTGTCGCCATCATTCCAGCGATCCAAGCAATCGACGACATCCTGCTTGCTGGTTCCCGGTTCGAGCCCAAAAAACGTGTAGGGAAAATTGTTGCCGATGGCATTCATCTGCGGCGGGAAATAGTACGACTCGGGTTTTCCTTCCTGGCCGACTAGCTTGGCTTGTTCCGCGTTTTGGTGCATGTGGTGCGGAATCGGTCCCATATTGTCGAAAAACTTCGAATAAACCGGCCATCGCCCGTATTGATCCCAAATCGAATCACCAACGATATCCGCTTTGAGTTCTTCGACGGCATCTTTCAGCGTGAATCGTTCGCCGTTGTGGACGCAATAACTGAGTCCCTCGTCCGGCGGAGCACCCTCGTTGGCCGCTGAAGTTGCCGAACCGAACCAGCGTTCGTCGATACCGCCACGGTCCATGCCGAGAGCATAATAATCGGCCGGATGCAGCTTGAGCCGTCGGCCCGGTTGCAGAAAGGATCGAGGCACCCAGGTCGGAGCCAGACGAAAAATGCCGCCGCCATCGGTCAGAGCATCAGCAGCCAGTTGTGCCACATTGGCCATAGTTTCTCCTCAGTGCGTCACTCACATTGTGCAATGTGCTGTGAACGTTGCAGATTGGGACGATGAAATAAGGACCACGCGAGAGAATTCCGTGAATTGATCCGCACATTGTGACCACTTTTGCGGCTTTTGCAAAGCGAGTCACCTCGTTTGCGGGCCGTCATAATAGTGCGGCGTTTCACAACACGCGAACCGGTTGCAACGTGCCCTTGTCGGTCGTGTTAAGCCAAATAGAATGATCCCTGCGTTAAATCGCCGGGAGCCGGATGGGCTCAAACAAGAAAGCCCAGCAGCAATCCTCAGCCTCCATTTTTGGAACGTTGCCATGCCAAGAATCGCCGTTTTGGGAGCCACAGGCTACACGGCTCTGGAATTGATCAAGATCCTGCTAAACCATCCCGGCGTCGAGATTACGGTCCTGACGTCTCGGCAAGAGGATTCGCCACCAATCAGTCAAGTACACCAAAGCCTGCACGGTCGGCTCGATTTGAATTGTGAGAATCTCTCGGCAGCCCAGATCGCCGAGCGGGCTGATTACGCGTTCTGTTGTCTGCCGCACGGAGCCAGCGCGGCGGTGGTCTCGGAACTTTTGGCCAACGGATGCAAAGTCATCGATTTGAGTGCCGACTATCGGTTGAACGACTCGAAAGTCTACGAAGAGTGGTACGGACTCGCGCATCCCGATCCAAACCGTCTCGGTCGCACTGTTTACGGTCTTCCGGAACTTTGGGCCGATCGCATTCCTGAGCAAAACCTGATAGCCAATCCCGGATGCTATACCAGTACGTCGATTCTGGGACTCGCGCCGTTGCTTTGCGGAGGGTTCATCGAGCCGACAGGCATCATCATCGATGCCAAGAGCGGTGTTTCCGGAGCCGGTCGTTCTCCGAAACTCGGAACGCTGTTTTCTGAATGCAATGAAGGATTGAGTGCGTATTCGGTGGGGCGGCATCGTCACCAACCTGAGATTGAACAGGTCTTGTCTGATGTCAGCAAGAAAAATGTCGAGGTCACATTCACGCCGCATCTTGTGCCGATGGATCGCGGGATCTTGGCAACGATTTATCCACGGTTGACAAAACAAGCTACTGAGGCCGAGTTGTTGGATGTTTTTCGCGGATTCTACGATGACAAACCGTTCATCCGCATTGTCGAGCATCTTCCCTCCACGAAAGACACGTCCGGCACCAACTTTTGCGACATGACTGTTCGTTTCAGCCGTGATCAGTTGATCGTGCTTTCATGTCTCGACAACTTGATCAAAGGCGCCGCCGGAGTCGCCGTTCAGAATTTCAACCTGATGGCCGGATTCCCCGAAGCGACGGCACTGTTGCCGAGTCATCAGATTCCTTCTCTAACAGCGAATTGAATGGAATGAGCGAAGAGCTATTGCTTCCACAAGGATTTCAAGCGGCCGGCGCGTCATGCGGTATCAAGGACGACCCTACGATTCTTGATCTCGCCCTTTTCGTATCGGAATCTCCGGCGAGCGCGGCGGGTGTCTTTACTCAGAATCAAATCTGCGGAGCCCCCGTCAAAGTATCGCGAGAACGAGTTCCGCGAGAATCGGTCCGAGCGGTCGTCATCAATTCTGGCAACGCCAATGCCTGCACGGGAGAGCGTGGAATCGAGGACGCTCGGCGCATGACGGCGATTGTTGCCGAGCAGATCGACTGCGAAGAAGAAGATGTCGTTGTGTGCTCTACCGGCGTCATCGGTCATTTCCTACCGATGCAGAAGATCGAAACCGGCATTCCCGCGTTGGCGGCTGATTTGAAAGCCAATGCCGACGGATTTTCCAACGCGGCGCGCGCGATGACGACGACCGACACATTTTCAAAGCAAGCTTCCCGGCATGCCGAAATCAATGGGAAAACCGTCCGAGTCAGCGGAGCCTGCAAAGGAGCCGCGATGATCGGGCCAAACATGGCGACCATGCTGGCGGTCGTCATGACCGACGCCGAGTTATCTCCCAGCGACGCGGATCGAATGCTGCGACAGTCCGTCGATCGATCATTCAATTGCATCAGTGTCGAAGGGCACACTAGCACCAGCGACACGGTGCTGCTGTTTGCCAACGGAGCCGCCAACACCGGGCCGCTGGACGTGAACGCTCAAGAAACATTGCAGACCATGATCTCGGATGTCTGCGAGGAATTGGCCAAATCCATCGTGCAAGACGCCGAGGGCGCCGACCACCTGATTATCATTGACGTCAATGGACTAATGACAAGCGCCGACGCCCACTTGATCGCAAAAACAATCGCGAACGACGTACTCGTCAAGACGGCCATCACCGGCTGTGATCCGAATTGGGGCCGGATCGT
>CAUZVF010000166.1:0-8166 GCA_963582955.1 Planctomycetota bacterium | reverse complement strand
TTGTCGCGGCGTTGGCCGTCGTGTTGACCGAGGGTCACAAACGCGCTGCGATCAATATGTTGTGGGAATGGATCGGCCTGGGCGTTTCGTATTTCTTGGTCAGACAGATGCTTCGAACCGCGGCGGACCAGCAGCATGTATTGAATTCGTTTGTGGTGGTCTTTGTCGCACTCGCCGGGCTGGGCTTGTGGCAGCACTATGTTTGGTATCCCAGCGCCAGCAAGGAATACCAAGAACTGCGATCCGAATTAAATGACCTCAATCGCGGAACGGTTCGCGGCCTGACGGGGGCGCAGATGCGACGGCGTGCCGAAGAGATTCAACTGGAATTCGACCGGCAAGGAATTCCCCGCGACCCCGAATCGTTGGCTCTTTGGGAACAGCGACTAAATTCGAGCAGCGAACCGTTCGCCTTGTTCGCACTGGCCAACACATTCGCGGGATTGTTGGCTATGGGGCTGATCATTTTGTTGGATGCCGCGTTACGAACTCGCGGGTCACCTTCTTTTTGGACCCTGTGGCTACCCGGAACTTTCCTGGTCGCGTTCTGCCTGATCCTTACCAAAAGCCGCTCAGCATGGATTGGCCTACTGGCCGGCTTGACATTCTTGCTGTTCCAGTATTTCAAGCAGCACAACCGATGGTCGATTATTCCGAACGCCGAAAGCGCAGATCGACACCAACAGTCTGAAGAACGGTCCAGAACAAACACGCTACGCGTGCGCAAACATCGTTCTCGTGGTGAGGGCGGCCGTTCAAGATTTGTTTGGGCAGTTGCATTTCTCGCCGTGGTTGGTGTGTTTGTCGGCATTGCGACGTTGTCAGGTGGAATCGATCACGCCGTACTTTCCGAGGCAAAAAAGTCGCTGAATTATCGAGTCGAGTTTTGGACGGGAACGTGGGAAGTCATCAAAGAGCGTCCCGTGCTGGGAACTGGGCCGGGCAACTTCCGACAGCACTATTTGAAATACAAACTCCCCGAATCAAGTGAGGAAATCGCCGCCCCTCATAATTTTGTTCTGGATGTCTGGTCAAACGGCGGCAGCGTTTCGCTGTGCGCGCTATTAGTTTTCGTCGCCGCGGCCGTGCGTCTTTCAACACAAATCCCATCGAGAGCCGTGGTTGGTCTGTTGGACAGCGAGGCCGTTTCAGACACACGTGGCTCACGATTCGTGAGCCTAGGCACGCTTGCCAGCTTTGCGATTCTGTTGTTCGGAGATTGGACGATGGGCCAACAAATCGATCTCAGAATTGTTGCGCTGATGGCGGCCGTGGTGGTTCTTTGCTTGATGTTGTCACGGTACGCGGCTCGTTCGTACAAGAATAATTCGTCGAATACGTCGCACTCGGCGCTGGCGGCCGCTGGGTTGGCATTGCTGATTCACTTGCTCGCGGCCGATGGCATCGCCATGCCGGCCGTGACTCAGTCGCTGTTGCTGCTGTTTGCTTGCTTGGTCTCGAGAAATGAATGCGAGACGGCAAAGTCGGGAGCGGAAGCAAACGCTCGCGAAGAGCCGCCGAATGTGCGGTCGGTTCGACGACCGATCATGGTTTGCGGGGGCCTCTCGCTGTTGTTGTCGGTCCTGTGTTTGATGACGGCCACGCTACCGGTCCTCAAGCGAAACATCATGATTCAACTCAGCGATACGTCGCTGTACGAGCAACACAACTCACGCCGGGCGATGAGCTATCTGGGACGTGCCGCCGAAGCCGATCCATTCTCGCCAATTCCGTTGCAACGACTGGCGGAGCTAACGTATCGAGAATCGAAAATAACGACGTCCGAAGCAGGCATCGGCTTTGGACAAGCCACGGAACTTGCTGAATTGGCGATCGAAAATGACCCCTTCTCGTCCAACGGCTACCGCAAGCTGGGAAACTGGTATTTCCAACGTTATCAGAGATTTGGCAACATGGACGACGCCGTTTCCGCGGTGAAATCGTTCCAGAAATCGTTAGAACGGTATCCGAACAACGCACGGTTGGTGGCGGAATTCGCGACCGCCCTTTCGGGCACGGCCGACGTCCGAGCCAGCCAGATGGCTGTGCGAGCCCTCGAGCTGGACCAAATCAACCGTCAAGCGGGACATCGCGACAGATTCCTGCCAGACGACATCCGCGCGGCGCTTGGAAAAATTTCCGGCAAAAATCCTCAGAAATCACTGTCGGAATAAGCGAATTGACCTCAACGCACGTATTCTTAGAATAATGAGAAGCAGCCGTTTCTAGCCCATTTGTTTGTGTTTGATAGAGAGTGTTGCCAGCCATGAAAACCGGCTCCGTCATCGTAACCGTTATCGTCACAGTTGTCGCTCTTGTCGGAGTCGTCTGGATCGGACGCGGACAAGAGACAGTTGATGTCAAACCAGTCGCTGAGATCCCTGTCGGCGACGAAGACGGTCCTCAGCCGAAAGCCGTTATTGATGAAACAATCCATGATTTCGGAGTCATGGAATTTGGGAAAAAGGGGTCTCACGTCTACACAATCCGCAACGAAGGTGAAGGTGTCTTGAACCTGCTTGCTCGAAAAGGCGACACGACCTGCCAATGTACATTCGGCGAACTAGGAAAAGACGGACGCGCGGCAGTGCAACCCGGCAAGTCAACCACGGTTAATTTGAAATGGGAGATCAAATCTCCGAAAACTAAGTTTATGCACACGGCCATCGTTCGCACGAATGACCTTGAAAACAAAGATATCCATCTGACAGTCAAGGGCCGGATTGGCAGACGGTTCATTGTTCTGCCCTCGTTGGAATGGAAATGTGGCAAGCTCACCAGCGAAAAACCCACCAAGGTGGTTGGTACGTTCTTATCAGAGATTGTCGATGATTTCAAGATTTTGAAACTCGAAAGTGACAGCCCCTATTTGACGACGGGGGAAGTGACGAAACTCACCGAAGCGCAACTGGTGGAAATGCAGGATGACCCAGAGGCTGAAAGGTCCCGTGAAATGGTCGCCATAGAAACCGGTCGCAATTCGCCGCCGCGTCCAGGCGAAAATGATGACCTCAAGCAGCCTCCGCTTAAATCTGGTTACCGTGTCCAGGTGATACTTTCGACGGAGATACCGATCGGCCGCTTTCGGGGCCAACTGACCGTCATAACAGACGCGGATCCTGAGAATGAGTATTTTATTTACGTGAGCGGAATGCGATCCGGCCCGATCGACGTATTTGCAACTTCCAAATCGCAATGGATGTCGCGGTCGATGTCGTTGCGGATGGGAGACTTTCCCGCAAAGGACGGCAGGACATCGAAAGCAACTTTTTTCTTCAAGAATTGTAAGGAAGAGATTAAGATCCTTGATGCGAAGTACGATTCGAAGAACCTGAAAATTACTTACGAAAAGGATCCCGAATTCAAGGACGGAGGCAGGCAACGGTTTCGGATGACGTTTGAAGTTCCCGCCGGCAACCTCCCCATGGTACGAGACACAGCGAATCCTTTACCCATCACCTTTAAGACGAATCACCCGGACGCCGCTGAGTTTACAATCCGCGTATTGTTCATTTCACGGTAAGCCGTGTTGTATGGCTCAGCCATTTTCAAATTTCGGGGTCGAGTTGCGAATTCACGTCTATTTGCGAGCCCGCGCGGACAATACAAAATGGCCCCGCCATACTTCTCTCGTCCGCCCCGGTGATTTGAAACTGACGCGGTAGCCGATTAGCCTCGTGTGATACGTGTGGCCGCGGCGGGCATTCAATCACCTCAATCGGAAGGGATTCTTCGTGATCCAACCAAATCGCCACAGTGCCCTATTATTAGAAGCTGTTTCACAACCCGGTTTGTCGCCATTCACTCAGCGAAAAAGATACTGCTTTCGTCCAGCGAAAGGCGGCTCTGGGGCATGCTGTCTGGTCGTGAAACTGCTCGTAATTGTTTGCCTATCGGCGTTTCCGATTGTCATGGGATGCGGTGACCGTGACTCGGCCGAATCAAAGACGAAAATGAATGAAGTCTCAACATCGGTACCAAACGGATCGGGTGCGGCGATCGGCACACCGAAAGACAAAAAGCCGGCATCACAAACTCCGTCAGCCGAGCCAGAGGTTTTATTCAAAGGATGGCCGGAACCAGCCGTGGCCATCCTCGTCACCGGAGAACAGTTCGGTTATCTCGAACCCTGCGGCTGTTCCGCCAATCAAGATGGCGGAATTGCCCGACGAGATAATCTGATCCAGAAGATCAAGGACCGCAAATGGAAGACAACGGCACTTGACTTGGGCGGAATGATCAAGCGGAATCGAGATCAAACTCATTTGAAATTCCAAACCAGCCTCAACGCCATGCGCGACATGGGCTATCAGGTGCTGGGCCTGGGGCCCGAAGAATTGCGTCTTGGTGCTGATCGGATCTTGTCTCTTCACACGGTCGACCCCGATGACCCCGCATCGAACCTGACATTCGTGTGCGCCAACGTCATTTTGTACCAAACTCGGAAAATCGACGCCGCTCCCAAACAATTCAAGATCATTGATATCGACGGTTTCAAAATTGGAGTGACCGCGATCCTTGGTTCCACTCTGAAACGAAGAGTCCTTCCGGAAGGCAAAGACACGGTCGAGATCACCATTGAAGATCCCAAGGCCGTACTGCCCGACGTCTTGAAGTCGCTGAAGCAACAGCAGCCCGACTTGCTGGTTCTGTTGTCACATGCGACGTTTGAGGAATCGAAGCGGTTGGCCGCGCGGTTTCCGGACTTCAATCTCGTGATCAGTGCGGGCGGGCCTGAGCATCCCTTGGCTGACAATCCCATTCAGATCGGCAAGACAATGTTGGCGACCGCCGGACACAAGGGTACTTACGCCGGAGTTGTCGGCGTGTATCCCGATGATCAAAAGCAGCCGCTTCGATTCGAACTGGTGAAATTGGACGCCAAGCGATTTCAAGACTCGCCACGGATGATCGAACACATGCGTGTTTATCAAGATATGCTGCGTGACCAGGAAATTGCCGTCAACGAAGCCACGAATCTGGCAATCGCTCATTCGAACGGTGCCAACTACGTCGGCGCCGAAAAGTGCGGCGAGTGCCACACAAAGGCGTTTGAAATTTGGAAGAAAACACCACACGCGAATGCCTACGAAAGTCTGATCACGGGACGTGAAGAAGTGAAGGACCGTTGGGTCTCGCGAATTTACGATCCCGAATGTCTCTCATGCCACGTCACCGGCTGGCACCCACAGGATGTCGTTCCGTACAAAACCGGATTCGTCAGCAAGAAGGCGACTCCCCATTTGCTCGGCAACCAATGCGAAAACTGCCACGGACCGGGGAGCGAACACGTCAGGCTGATCGACGACGGCAACGAAGCCAAAGCGAAACCGTTAATGCGGGTCACTCTTCAGCAGGCGAAAGATAAACTGTGTTACACTTGTCACGATCTCGACAACGATCCTCACTTCGGTGCCGAGACGTTTCAAGAATACTGGGAGAAAATCGTGCATCCCGGGCTCGATTGACACTCGCATTGCATTCAGAAACGAAAAGCCCGTCTCATGGCTGATGTCCCCAAGAACGTCCGCGCCCTCCAAGAGGCATCCGTTCTGGAACTTGTCTGGCCCGACGACACGTCAAATCGGCTGTCCTACCGTCTGCTTCGAGGCAGTTGCCCATGTGCCAGTTGCGTTAACGAATTCACGGGCGAACGGGTGTTTGGTCCCGACCGAGTCAGCGAGAATATCCGGCCAACCGATCTCAGCTTCACCGGCAGCTATGCGCTAAAGATCACATGGAGCGACGGCCACGACACGGGACTTTACACATGGGAATACTTGGCCAAACTCTGCAATTCCACTTAACGAGAACCGGTTTCAAAACTGAGCGACCTCGAACAAATGCAATACGAAGTCGAGCTGAAATTTCCACTGGACGACCCCGCGCCGATCCTCACGAAACTCGACGAGATCGGCGCCGTGCGTGAGTCGACAGTCATTCAACGCGACATGTACTTCGCTCACCCGCAGCGTGATTTCGCCGAGACTGACGAAGCCCTGCGCATCCGATGCATCGGCGAACAAAACCGCATCACATACAAAGGACCGGTCGTCGACTCGCAAACAAAGACACGGCACGAGATCGAATTGTCGTTTTCCGATGGCCAAGAAACAGCGCGCCAATTGGGTCAACTGCTCGAAGCACTCAGTTTTTGTCCCGTGCGAGCAGTCAACAAGCAACGCACGTCGTTCACTCTGACTTGGAACAGCCGCCCCATCGAAATTGCACTCGACGAGGTCGACGGACTCGGCACGTTTCTTGAAATCGAAACAATCGCCGAAGAATCCGACCGCGATGACGCCCGCGACTGTATCCTGGACGTCGCTGCGCGGTTAAACCTCGAACATGCGGAACGCAGATCCTACCTTTGCCAATTACTGGCAAGGAAAGATTAGGCTCTGTTTCAAGACTCGAATTCGTGGCGATTTTGGGAGGGCGAAGCTCCGGCTGAGCCGTTTTGGACCCATCTTCAACAGCGGCTTGGGAACGAGAGAAAACAAAGCGGCCGAACGAGAGAGAGCGGTCGGAGCAATGAGCGTCGCGCGGGAAGTGGTATCAGTTGGAAAAGTCGTAGATTTCTGGAGTACGATGCCAATTTGCCAAACTGTACCACTCCGTTGCGAAGTGACTTCCACCTCGATTGAAGTTGGTTCATCAAGTCGTATAATCCTGATATCTCAAACCGGCGAAGTCGAAGTTTCGCCTCTCAAATCATGTGATTTCGCCGGCTGACGAAACTCAAATCAACACACGATTGTCGGCAGCGCCGCAAAGAGTCTGGATTCACCGAGATAAGGAGCCGGCCGTGAAGTGGCTATTGAGGGCCTTGTCTTCTTCCGTGGGGAAGAAGTTCGTGATGGGAATCACGGGGCTGCTGCTGTGTGGGTTTCTCGTCACTCATCTTGCCGGCAACTTTTTGCTCTACGTCGGCGAGGAGGACTACAACCACTACGCCAACGAGTTGCACGGAAAATATCAGAATCTCGTATACGTGGCCGAGGTCGGACTGATCGGGCTCTTCTTGGTACACATCTTTTTGGCCATCCAGACCAGTCGCGAGAACAAATCCGCACGTGGCCGTAACTATGCCGTGAAAGAGTCCAAGCAAGATGCGTCGAAAGGCGTTCTGTGGGCCGAAAATTGGATGTTCGTTTCAGGTGCTTTCATTCTGGCGTTCGTAATACTGCACCTGATCGACATGCGGCTGCAATTGCGACCGGATCTCGCCGAGCACTACGCAGGTAAGGAGCACTATGAAATCACCGTGATGGTACTTCAGACTCCATTGAGCTTCTGCGGATACTTGGTGGGTTGCGTGTTTCTCGGATGGCATCTCACTCACGGGTTTTCCAGCGCCCTGCAATCGTTGGGTCTGAATCATCCCAAGTACAACTCCTGGTTTCGGCCACTTAGCGTCACCTTCGCGGTCATCATCGGGTTAGGTTTCATGAGCTTCGTATTTTGGGCCATGGATCAGCCCGCAGTCATCCCGTAAGGAAATGGATCATGGTTCAAGTTGCGACCAAGACTCTTGATTCCAAGATTCCCGACGGTCCGATGGCGGACAAGTGGGATCTGCACAAGAGCAAGCTGGGACTGGTCAGCCCAAACAACAAGCGCAAGTTCGACGTCATCGTTGTCGGCACTGGGTTGGCGGGAGCGTCGGCGGCCGCGTCGATGGCAGAATTGGGATACAACGTCAAGGCGTTTTGCATCCAGGATTCTCCGCGCCGAGCCCACAGCATCGCGGCTCAGGGTGGAATCAACGCCGCCAAGAATTATCCCAACGACGGCGACAGTGTCTGGCGGTTGTTTTACGACACGGTCAAAGGCGGCGATTTTCGGGCGCGCGAGGCCAACGTGTACCGGCTGGCGCAAGTCAGTGCCAACATCATCGACCAATGCGTGGCTCAGGGAGTTCCCTTTGCCCGCGAATACGGCGGCACGCTGGCCAATCGCACGTTTGGCGGTGCGCTCGTTTCCCGAACATTTTACGCCCGCGGCCAAACGGGACAGCAATTGTTGCTGGGAGCCTACAGCGCCCTGATGCGGCAAGTCGAAAAGGGCAAAGTGCAATTATTTCCACGCCGTGAGATGCTCGATCTGATCATGGTCGATGGGATGGCTCGCGGGATCGTGACTAGAAATCTGAACACTGGCGAA
>CAUZVF010000165.1:0-8170 GCA_963582955.1 Planctomycetota bacterium | reverse complement strand
AAGATCGATTGGTGAAAGCTCCGTTGGGAGTCCTCTGGTTCGGCGGGCCGTCGTCGGATGGCAGCCTGTTTTACAACCGACATTTTTGGGGACCCAGCATGGCAGTCGTCGACGGCCGCATGTTCATTCAAGGCCCCGGCAAACTGTCGGCCGTTGATGTCTACACCGGCAGGATCTTGTGGCAGGTCTCCGTCAAAGACGACGAGAATTATCGGCCCGGCCGACGCGGAAACGATTTCGAAAAAGTGCTGGCCGGTTTCCATTTCCTGGTCGTACCGGACGGTCTGTATATCGTCAACGGAAAAAGTTGCCTGCGGATTGATCCAACGACCGGGAAACGCGTCGCGGAATTCAAGCTGCCGAACAAGGATGATGATTGGGGACGAATCCGGGTTCAGGACGACTTGTTGATTACCGAGGTATTTCGCGACGTCCCAAAACTCGGCAAATTGGCTGTCGAACTCGCCGCGTTGAATCGGCACACCGGCGAAATCGTGTGGACTCACAAAGCGGACCTTAGCTTTCCCGTTGTCACCGTTGGCAAGGACCGGATTTACTGTTTCGACGGAGCACTAGAAAACTTCTACAAGGATTGGAAGCGTAGAGGACTGATTCCCAAAACCGGCGATGTGCGGTATCTCAAAGCGATCGACATCAAAACCGGCAAGGAGATTTGGAAGTACACGACCGATGTCGTCGTGACGTGGATCAATTACTCACGCAATCACGACGTCATCATGGCATCGAACAAAAAGATGATGGCGGCCTACCGTGGCAAAACCGGCACGGAGATATGGAAGAAGTACTCGGAAGGCGTGGGCTTCAAAGGCCATCCGGAAAGTTATTGGGACCGAGTTATCATTCGTGGCAACCAGGTGATCGATCAGCGCGGCCCCGGCGCGGCGTACGAGTTGGCAACCGGAAAACCTGTGATGCGGAAACATCCCATCACCGAGAAAATGGTGCCATGGGAATTCACCAAATCGGGCCATCATTGCAATTACGCAATCGCCAGCCCACATTTGCTGACATTTCGCGCTGCCTCGGCCGGGTTCTGCAACGTCGATAGTGGTATGACGGCGCGGCTGGACGGATTCCGATCCGGCTGCCGAAACAGCCTGATTCCCGCCAACGGAGTTTTGAATGCTCCGAATTTTGCTCACGGCTGCTCGTGTGGATATTCGGTGTTCACCTCGCTGGCGTTTACGCATCTGCCGGAAGCCGAGATGTGGAGCTACAGTCCGATCAAATTGAAACCCAAAGAAGACCGGATCGCCCGCGTCGGCATAAACTTCGGTGCTCCCGGCGACCGATTAGCCTCGAACGGCACGTTGTGGCTCGATTATCCCAGTGTCGGCGGATCGTCTCCGTCGGTGTCCATCAAACTGACGGCCGACCAGCCAAGGTACTTCCGCAAGCATTCTTCGTTTCTCGGCGATGGAAAAATGAGGTGGGTGGCGGCATCGGGTGTCGAGGGACTTTCCACGGTCACAATCGGACTGAATGACACCGACGAGAAAGCTCGAAAATACACCGTGCATCTGCATTTCTCGGAACCTGACGACGTCAAACCGGGTGAACGAGTTTTCGACATCGCGCTTCAGGGCCAGGCGGTTGCGAAAGGCGTTGACATCGTCGCCGAAAGCGGCGGCAATGACCGCGCGGTTGCGAAAACATATCGTGGAATCTCGGCCACGCGCACGCTGGAAGTCACACTGACGGCTCGGGCCGGAAGGCCGCTCTTGTGTGGAATCGAAATCATCGCCGAATCGAAATAGAAATTCACACTCCTGAACGCAACGTGGGAACGGAAACCTCTTCCAGGATTTCGTTGACGACTTTTTCGGCGGTCACTTTTCGCAGCCGGCTTTCCGGCCGCACGATCAGTCGATGAGCCATGACGGCGACCGCAATTCGTTTCACGTCGTCGGGCAGAACGAACTCGTTTCCACGAATACCGGCGACGGCCTGCGATGTTTTATACAGGGCAATCGACGCACGCGGGCTGCCTCCCAACGCGATGTCGTCGTGCTCGCGGGATGCGTGGACGATTTCGATGATATAGTCGCGAACCTTCGGATCGACGTGGATGTCCTGCACCGCCTGTTGGCATTCGAGAACATCGTCTGACGACACCACCGCTTCCAGGCTGTTGATCGGATGCTCTTTCCGCAACCGGTCGAGCATTTTGGCTTCGTCTTCAAATCGAGGATATCCCAAAGACACACGCACCATGAATCGGTCCAGTTGAGCCTCGGGCAATGGAAACGTGCCTTCGTGATCGACGGGGTTCTGAGTGGCGATGACCAGAAACGGGCGTTCCATTAAATAGGTGTCGCCGTCGACCGTCACTCGTCCTTCAGCCATTGCTTCCAGCAACGAAGCCTGAGTTCTGGGTGTCGTGCGATTGATCTCGTCGGTCAACACGATTTGCGCGAAAATCGGACCGGGCCGAAATTCAAACTCAGTCGTTTTCGGATTGAAGATCGATGCGCCCGTAATGTCGCTGGGCAGCAAGTCGGGAGTGCATTGCACGCGCTTGAACGTGCAGCCCACACTGCGGGAAAGAGCCCTCGCCAGCATCGTTTTGGCGACGCCTGGCACATCTTCCAGCAAAATGTGTCCTTCGCACAGGTACGCGACCAACGCCAAAACAATCTCCTGCCGCTTGCCGATGATCACTTTCTCGACATTGGCGATGATCTTCTTTGCGACAGGCGTCACAAGCGACATTACGGAAACCTCGATCAAGACTGACTGAATTTGAATCGGACGGAGCGATTTTGCAACTGTGACGTGACGGCATGTTTTCGAGTGACGTGTTCCGATCTAAGTCACCGGCCAATGATACACCATAAAGTAAATGACAACGCCTGTTATCGATACATAGACCCAAATCGGAAATGTGATCCGAGCGATCCGGCGGTGACGTTGCCACTGCTGTTTCCATGCCCGATAGATTGTCGTCATTGCCAGAAAAGGCACGACCGCCGCGAGGATTACGTGAGAGATCAGAATTGTGAAGTAGATCGGCCGCCAGACGCCCGTTCCTAGGAATTTTTGGGATGCATCTCCCGTGTATTTCTTGAGGTAGTAGTGGTAGACGAGATAGCACGCCAAGAACGCAATTGAAACCACAAACGACGACAGCATGGCTCGTTTGTGAGCTTCCCGCCGGCCTCTGCGAATCAGGCAATAGCCCACAATCAACAGAATCGTCGCGGCTCCGTTTAAGGTCGCATTGACCGCCGGCAGCGACATGACCCAATTCGGAACTTCCACGGATCATTCCCCCGAAATTGCGTCGGTTACATTATTGCCGGATTGGATCTTTTTCAGAGTCCGCCGCAGCCGCACGACGGCGGTTGCGTTGACCGCACCACCCAAAAGCACTGGGAATTTTTCCCGAACGCGACCGTCCGCATCAACCAGAAGGACATTGCCCGTATGCTCGACTTCAAATCCCGGCTGTCGATCCTTTCCAGTCCGCTGCGCGACCGAATTCTGGAAGCTCTTTTGAATCAGATGATAGATCTCGTTTTGGTCGCCCGTCAGAAATAGCCAGTATTCTGGATGCGCTTTGAACAATTCGGCGTAATTGGCCAATTGCTCGGGAGTATCACGCTTGGGATCGACGGTCAACGTGACAAGACGGAATCCGGGATCGGAACCGTCGTCTGGAAACAAAGAATCCTGCAACTCGCGAAACTGCCCGGTAATCAAACGGCATGGTCCCGCACATCGTGTAAACACGAACGAAACAACCCACGGACGGCCAAGCAAGTCCTTGTTCGTAACGGTGCGCCCGCTGCGTTCGGTCAGCGAAAATGCTTCAACCCCCTCCGGATTCCACTTCAGCTTCACAGGGGTCGCCACTTTTCGTCCCTGTTTCGCTTCCGCGGATGAACTGCTCTCCAAATCGGGAGGCCGCTTGCCCCAGACGACCAACAGCGCAACACCGACCGCAACCCACAACACCACAATCGACAGGCGCAACGAAATCTTGGGGGCCGGGCGCGGTTCGTTTACGTTTTCACCTGACATCAACGAGAATCCTTGGAAGTGCGTCGCCCCGTCAGCCACACCGACATTCCCACGCAAGCGAAACAGAACACACACGTCACCAGCAGGCACAGCGTAAGACTCGGCAAACTTTCGCTCGAGGCATCGGTTACGCCATGCAACGAACTGGAATTCCAATACATCAACCGCCGCAATCCGGCAACTCCGTAGGTCAGCGGATTCAGCCGGATGACCCAAGAGAGCCAACCGCTTTCGCCGGCCGGAAAAAAAGCGCCCGATAGCAGCCACATCGGCATCAAAAAGACGCTCATGATGGCGTGAAAGCCCTGAGTCGAATCCATCGGCCAGGCAATCATGTAACCCAACGCCGTCAGCGTGAATGCCAACAATGTTACAAACGCGAGCGACAACGCCGCACTCGTTAGCGTGAATTCAATCTGCATCGACGGTGCCAGGCCCAGGAAAAACAACAACGGCCCGACGGCAATGAACAGCACGGCCTGCAACACAGCCAGCACTGTGCCACCACACAGTTTCCCCAGCACCAACGACAGCCGAGAAATCGGTGCAACGAGAACGCCTTGCAGAAATCCTTCACGACGATCTTCAATGATCGAGATCGTTGAAAAGATCGCGGTAAACATCAAAATCATCACGGCGACGCCGGGGAAGAAGTATTCCTGGTACGACATCGATTCGGCCGCCCACGACGGAGCTTGAAAGGTCCCATGCAGACCAGCTCCGAACAGGATCCAGAAAATGATGGGTTGTCCCAATGCCCCCACGACGCGCGTGCGTTGGCGGAAGAACCGGACAAGTTCGCGCCAGGTCAATGTCCAAATCGGCAACCAGAAGGCGGCCCGCGGTTTCAGTTCGCGCGAAGTCGCTGCCGGCGGAGATGTCTCGACGGATGTCGGCGTGCTCATTCTGCCTCCGCCTCCCAAAAGCGATGTCCCGTGCGGTCGATGAAGACGTCTTCGAGCGTCGGTTTGCCCAACGACACGGTTGTCACGTCGTCCGGAAACGCCGCCACCAAATCGCGTAAGAATTCATGTCCGTCTTCACGTTCAATCCGCAGGTTGTCACCAACTCGTTTGGGCTGAACGGCAAACCGGTCGGCGATCATTCCGGATAAATCGTCCGCATTCCGGCAGCCGATCGTGATGCAATCCCCACCGATTGACTGTCGCAGTTCATCCGGAGTTCCCAATGCCACCAGTTGGCCGGCATCGAGTATCGCCAACCGGTCGCATCGTTCCGCCTCGTCCATCAAGTGCGTCGCGACCAGCACGGTGACTCCTGTTTCCGAACGCAGCCGTTGTAGGTATTGCCACAAATCATGACGTGCGCCGGGATCAAGACCGGTGCTGGGTTCGTCGAGCAACAACAACGCGGGATCGTGCAGCAGTCCCTTGGCAATCTCGACACGGCGTTTCAATCCGCCCGAAAGCGATTCGACTCGGTCGTGAGCCCGCTCGCCAAGGCCCAACCGCTGCAACCGGTCGTCAATCCGCGTCCGCATTGTACTGCCCGAGAGACCGTAAAGATGAGCTTGGTGAATCAGGTTCTCGCGTACCGTCAGTTTTGCATCGAGACTGGGCGCTTGAAACGTGACGCCAATTCGAAATCGGATTTCGGACGGTTTGTTGTTCACGTCAAAACCGAGAACGCAGGCCGTTCCTTCCTGAACAGGTAACAGCGTCGAAAGAATTCGAAACAACGTCGTCTTGCCGCCGCCATTGGGACCCAGCAGCCCAAAGATTTCGCCGCATTCGACCTGAAACTCGAGGTCCCGAAGTGCCTGATGGTCGCCGTACCGATGTGTCAATCCTTGAACTGCAATTGCAGCCGAGGCAGACATCAGTGTCCCTCTTCGGAGTGTTCTTTACCGTCCGAGTGGTCGGATTCTCCGTGGCTCACCGTATCATGGACTTGCGGCACATCGACGGTGTAATAGTGAACTCCGACATCGGGCATCAATGCCAACGGTAGCCCGATCGCGAGAATCGTCGTGGGCGCCAGTATCACGTACTTCCAATTACGTTCAAATTTCAAATGCATGAAAAACAGCATCACGCAAAGAGCTTTGGCAACGGCGACCGACAAAACCAATACGGCCAGCAGAACAGTCCCGTTCATTCCCATCACGGTCTCGCCCTTGATGCCCGCCAGGTCGCAGACAACCGACATGATCGTGAAAAAACAAAGGGCCAAAAAAATATAGAAGTAGTTGACGTGATGGGCTTCGTGTTCGTGATCCATCGGTATTCCTAGCTCAATATTGGGCCGTGCGCTCTTGCAACGCAGAGGAACAAAGAGCGCGAAGTTAAGCGAGGCAAATCTTTGCGATCTTCGTTTCTTTGCGTTGTCAATTCATCGTGGTCATTGTCGTTCGTGAATAATCCGCGCAAGTCGTACTTGACGTCAGATGATGTAGATTAGTGGAAACAGAAAAATCCAAACGAGATCGACGAAGTGCCAATACAGTCCGCTGTTTTCAACGAAATCATGCCAGCCGTCCAAATTCGTACCCAGTTTCAACACGATTGCAAACAGGATCATTCCAATAATCACGTGCAGCGCGTGAAATCCCGTCATCAGGAAATACACCGACGCGAACAGGTTGCCGTACTTGATCGGATGCGGGTCATGGACGTGTTCGACATAGTGGCCGTATTCTTCGTTGGCCCGCAATTGTTCCAGCCGTTGGGTCACTTGGGCCATCGTGATGGTTTCATCACGCACCGCGTCCCGTAGCTTTTTGAACTCGGTTTCCAGATTTGAGAAAGACTCGATTTCGGCCAGTTCGTCGCCACCGCCCTCATTTCTTAATTCCGCAATCCTGCCCTGTAGTTTGGAACTTTTGACGATTGCGTTGTCGTCGCCTGGAACATACTCGTCGAGTCCGTCGTTGATCACGACTTGAAACTCGTTGACGACCTTGTTCATCGCTTGTTCGTTATTCTCGGCAATGTGACCCGGCAGAATGTCGTGAGTGATCTTTCCGTAGTACTCGTACCCTTTGATTCCCAAAAATAGACACGCCAACACGAACGTCCATATCAAGAACTTGTGAGCTCGTTCGTAGTTCTTTTGGCCCATGGCTTCGTGGGCGACGACGACGAAATAGCTCGACAGAATCAACACAAACGTATTGGTTCCACCAGCCCAAATTCGAATATGAGTGATATCGGGATCAGACGGCCATCCGGGCGAGCCCAACCGCAACACGATATAGGTGCCGATAAATGCCGTGAAAAACATGATCTCGGTGCCGAGAAACAGCCACACGCACAGTTTCGAATTGGGGATCGCCAAACCCATTTTGAGCGGCGGGGCGGCGGGGACGTTTGTCGAATTTGACATCGTTGGGTCTTTTTCTTCGTTTCAATTTCGATCACTGCAACAATTGCAGGTGATCCCAGGTCAGAGTCAACAACAACAGCGGCAGGTACGCGAGCGACGTCCATAGCAAAATGCGTGCAGTTTTAGGTGATTCGTCTTTCGTGAACCGCAAAGCGGAAAAAAGGTAGAGCCCGCCGAGCACCACGGCCACGACAACATACATCCGGCCGGCCATCGCGAATTGTTCGGGCAACAGGCTGACGGGAATTAACGCAGTGGCATACGCGACGCCCATCATCCCGGTGACACGCGGCCGTGGATTGCAGTCAGGCAGCATCCGCAAACCGGCTGCCGCGTACTCGTTTCGATAGAGCCAGGCGATCGCGAGAAAGTGCGGAAACTGCCACAAGAACAGGATCGCGAATAAAGCAAACGCTCCGCTGTCGAGTGCGCCGCCGGCGGCCGTCCAACCCAGGACCGGTGGCAGTGCGCCGGGAACAGCTCCGACAGCCGTACAAAGCGATGTTCGCGTCTTCAAGGGTGTGTAGACCGCGACGTACAACAACCACGTCAACAGAGCCAACGCGGCCGTTGTCACATTGACGAAAACGGCGAGGTAAACGAATCCGGCCAAACCACAAGCGAGCCCGAACATCAAAGCTTCCGTCGAATTCAACCGGCCCGCCGGCAAGGGACGGTTTGCTGTACGAGTCATCCGAATGTCGGTTGTGCGTTCGATCCACTGATTCAAAGCACTCGAACTGGCGGCGACCAGACCGATACCGAGTAGTGCATTGACCAG
>CAUZVF010000164.1:0-8180 GCA_963582955.1 Planctomycetota bacterium | reverse complement strand
GGCAATCACGATCTGAATATCCTGCTCGGTCATCGCAAGCACGACAACAGTTGGTTTTTCGGCGAAGAGTTTATTGACGACGGCAAAGTCGTCCCACAAGCTCTTGCCGACGAGTCGACTCGGCAGCAAGTCCTCGGTTTTTTCCAATCGTTGCCAATTGCACTGGAGCGTGATGATCTTCGGGTCGTCCACGCCTGCTGGGACAATGGCATGATCGAAATTGCTGGGAAATCCAGCGACGTCGTCAGCCTTTACAAACAACATCACGAAATGATCGAGCGCAGCTTTCCCGAACTGGACCTGGATGACACCGACAAAGGCCTGGAGCATCAGAACAAAAACCCTGTCAAGCTGCTCTCATCAGGACCAGAGGAGCGGACGGACGAAGCGATCTATGCAAGTGGAAAGACCCGCAACGAGCGCCGAGTCCTTTGGTGGAATGATTACGCTGACAAGTTCTGCGTTTTCGGCCACTACTCAGTTCTCGATGGTCAGCCACGCGGAAATGCCTCGACGTTCTGCGTGGACTACGGGATTGGCAAGCGATGGATCGAGCGTCGGGAAGGGAAGACGGATGGATTCACGTTGAAGTTAGCGGCACTTCAGTGGCCTGAGCGCGTGGTCGTGTTCGACGACGGAACGAAGAAGGCCAAAGAATGAAACAGGCATCTGGTTTACTTTCGTGGGTACGAGGCGGCGGAGTCGTGGTTCATGTTTATCCAGAAGGACAAGACTGGCCGCTTCCTGCCGATGCCGTGGTACTTCCGTCCTTCCACGTTACGCTGATCGGGCGGAAGGCATTTCTTGAACTGGAAGATGCGATGGCGGATGTATGGGATTCCGCGCGCACGTCGCTTACCGAACTGCCGCAGCCAGAATTGGACACCAGAGTAGACCTAGCGACCGATGCGGACCGAAAGACGTGGTATCTGCATGTCGTGAATCAAGACGAGTTTCGTGCTTGCGCCCAGAAGTTGACAAGAACGCTCGATCAATTGTTAAGCGAACGTACCGGCAGCCGCTTTCCCAATCCCGAAACGGATCGCTACTTCCACATGACAGTCGCCAATAATCAAGGCGGCGATCCGTTGAAATCGATCGGTTCAATTCGACCAGTGAAAGATGTATGAGTATGTGCCTGCCAGATACGCAGAGCGGCACCTCGGAGTGGTACATTAAGTCGCAACGACGAACCCTTTAAGGAGAACACCGTGAGTCACCAGCAAAAAGAACTTGAAGAAGAGGACTTCGTGAGGCTCAATTGGGTGGGGTCATTCTCTTACGGCAAGAATGGTTTGGGTGAGTCCTTGTTGGATCGAATCGGTCCTCGCGGCAAGAAGAAATTGGATGCGATACTCGAAAACTCAGGCCTTTATGTGATTCTGGGCGATCATCCTTTACACGGTCCCAGGTCGCTGCTTTACATTGGCGAGACGGAATCATTCAAGCGGCGATTCCTTGAGCATCATTCTTGGGTGAGCGAAGAAGACCGAGTCGAGGTGTATGTGGCTAAACTCAAAGAACCTCAACGTCGAAAAGATGTCGAATCGCTCCTTATCTACGCGCACTCGCCGATTTACAACTCTCGCAACGTGGCCGAACCACCGAAGCTCAAACCGCACCTGCGAGTGTGGAACGAAGGGCGCTACTGGAAGTTGTTTCCCGAGGTCTCGTCGCAACACGAATGGTGTATTTCGTGAGAAGGCACAACTGCACGGCGACCAGACATGCCAGTCGTGTGCCGAGCGGCATGTGCGCTAGAATGACTCGCGGCGATTGGGACGGCTTTCTGTGGCACTTTCTGGAACGCAGTTTTGTATGACTGAGCCACGCGCCATTCAGCAGGGGGATATTGCCTCGCTTGCCCAGTTGCTCGACGATGTCTTTCGTCGATCACGGGGAATCACCGACCAGAGTCAGCTTACGGATTTCCCCCTGGTATTCACGCCAGCGAATCATACGAACAGCCGCGTGATTGTTGAGGGCGGGCAAATCGTCAGCCATGCGGCGATTTGGCCACGTGAACTGATTGTCGAAGGTCGGCGGCTGAAAGCGGCAGTAATCGTTTCGGTGGCGACCCAGCCTAATTACCGACGCCGAGGTCACGCTGCCACGTTGATGCGGGATCTGCACAACACGCTACATGCCGAAGGCTTCGACCTCGCCATTCTCTGGACGGCAGCCCCCGAGTTCTACCGGAAACTGGGCTGGGAAGTCGTGTCTCCACGCGGAATGATTGCAACCATTGATGCGCGATCGGACACGACTCCGGGGGGCGAGAGGTGCGAGATCGTCGCGTTCGACCCAGCTCGCCATCTCGACGACGTGATGGCCATCCATGATCAGGAAGTAGTGCGATTCGAGCGCACGCGCGACGAAGCACTCCAACTGCTGACTCTTCCGAAGATACAGGTCTGGGTTGCAACGCGGAACGCGAGAGTCGTTGCATATCTGGTCAACGCCGACGCCTGTAACAAGCGGGGGCTGATCGAATACGGTGGACAACTCGAACACGTTTCGGCACTGTTGAGACACGTTCTGAAATCCGATCCGACAACAACGGCCTTCCAATGGTTTCTATTCCATTCACGTCCCGATCTGGCTGAATGGGCGGAGTCGATTGGCCTGTCATGCCGCCCGTTGGAATCGTCCAAGGGTTCGGGCTTCGAGATGATCCTTCCGATCCGGCCGGTGAACATCCCGCAACATGTGCGCGAGAATCTATTCGTGTGGGGTTTGGACTGGGCGTGAAAAATACGGCGGCGCGAACTCCAACAAGCGAAGGATGAACGTCACTCTTCATCAAACTCCACAATCCGATCCAATCGAAAATGCTTTTCCATGTCATCGATGTGGCAATGGGCAATCAGATAAACACTGCCCCGCACTTCGGTCAGGCTTCTCGGCGTGATCAACCGTCTCCGCTGGCTCTTCGTGCCACCCGCGTACACGATGGAGATGGACCGGCCGATCTCGATTGCCTGTATCAGGGATCTGTACCGCTTGGGAACAGTGATGGGGCCGGAGATCATTGGCTCGAAGTAGATGGGTGGGACGAGATCGAACAGGTCAATTGTCGTTGTGATGGTGGGAGCCTGTGCCAGAAATTTCAGGAAGACCGATCGTACGACGAGTGCGTCCCCCAATGCTCGGTGTTCGGTCGAATCGGCGATGCGAAAGTGTCGGGCGACCGTTTCCAAGCGATGATTGCGCAGCCTGGGGAGCGTCCGTCTCGACAAAGCCAGCGTGTCGATGATGGGATGCTCAGGCAAGTCGGCATTGCACCGGCTGAACGCCGCCGAAAGAAAACCCACATCAAACGACGCGTTGTGAGCCAGCAGAATCGTTTCCGACTGGCCGAGGAATCGGGCGAACTCGGGCAGAACGTCCTCAATCGACGGTTGGCCGCGAACCATTTCGTTGGTGATACCGTGAATCTTGATAACGTCTGCTGGAATGGCGCAGCGCGGATCAACCAACTGCTCCATCCGGCCGAGTTCGGTTCCGTCAGCGCGGAACCTGACAGCTCCGACTTCAACGATGCGATTGAAATCGGGAGAGAGTCCGGTGGTTTCCAGATCGAATGCGATAAACTCGACGTCGTTCATGTCGAATGTCGATTGTTCTGTGCCAAGCTTGGAGTATTGACCAACAGTGTACACAATTGGCCGATGAATCTCCGCACTTAGAGTGGCAACTCGCAGCCGCTTCAATTCCCCCATGCGCGACGTAACAATTCGATCCAATTGCCGTGCATTATGCCGTTCACGTCATCCGTCGAGTAACCTCGCGATTTGAGGACAGCCGGGATCTTTTGAAGGTCAGCAATCGTATCCAGGTCGCAGGGTGATTGCTCGCGCCCATAACCGCCGTCCAGATCAGTACCGATCGCAGCATGAGCAGAGGAGCCGGTCACTTGGCAAATGTGATCAATATGATCCATAACCGTTCCCAGCGTCGTGTGTGAGTTGTCGGGGTTGCTTTTGTCCCAGCCGGGTGAAAGCATCCAAGCATCGAAGGCGACGCCGATCACTCCCTTCCGTTCTGCAATAGCCTCTATCTGCTCGTCGGTGAATTGTCGGTCGTGAGGTACCAGTGTCCGGCAGCAGTTGTGAGTTGCAATCAGCGGTCCACCGTAGATCTCCAGCGATTCCCAGAACGTTCCATCGGCCATGTGACTGGCATCAAGAATAATTCCTTGCTCCTCAATGGCCCGCAAAAGCGGTTTGGCCGCAGGCAACAGGCCGCCTGGCGCCTGCGTGCCGTGCGCGTACGTACTCACGCCGTAATGGACCAGGCTGACTGTTCGCAAACCTTGTTCCCCCCATTCGATTACCTGCTCGGGTGACATGATGGGATCGGCCCCTTCCATGCTAAGGACGAAGCCGATAGGTGTTGTGTCCGGGTTCGCCTGCCACTCTGCCAAATGAGCATCCAGACCGACAACGTCGCGGATCATCCGCATCGCGCCCTGCTGTTCTAACGCACGATAGAAGGCAAGTTCTCCCTGCGCCTTGGCGTAGGCAATCTCCTGGGTGCGGACGCCGGGAAACCGTCCCCCCATCGACTCCACGCGTGAATGCACCGTAGCAAAACAAAGTCCAATGTTGCCTTCGCGTAGCGCGTGTAACGAAACTGTGTTAGAACCACGCCCTTTCCCATCCATGCTCGCTTCGGATTGACGAATTGCAGCAACAGGTTGTCGCAGGTCGCGATTGAATTCGATGGCGTTGTAAGCGAGGTCAAGATGACTGTCCACAATGAGCTTCATTCCGTTGTCTCTCTCGATTGAAGGCTAGTGGCTGGTGGCGGATGACCGAATCAAAACCGTTCGTTGTCGAATTTACAATTTGGCGTAGGCTCACTGACACCTCGTCGTCCATGGCTGATTCGTCACAGGAATTGTTGCAGTTGACGAAGCAGTAAGAGAATTGAGACGATCATGCAAACGGCTCCGATGAACCTCCGGCGTGCGAATCGTTTGCGAACGGCTGAAAACCCGAACATTGCTGAGATTGCCAGCAGTGAAAAATCGCAGGCGATTAGGGAATCCGATATCTCAGCCGCTTGCCTTCGTCGGCTGCTTTCCGGATGCTGGTCGCGCTGCCCTGATTCAGCATCCGGAGCGACGATGGTATTCACTTTGCGGGGCGACCGCTGTCAGTCTTCCAACTCAAACTCAGCCGTGATGGCCTCGCCTTCCAATTCCTCGGCCCAAACTTCCAACCGGTCGCACACGTCAAAACTCGCGCCTGTCAGGCCGGCGACAAGGGCTTTCAGTTCTGCCTGCCACTCGGGAGTCAGATCCCACTTGGCGAGAACCTGAACGTCATACGGCGCGATAACGGCAAGGAACTTGTGTTCGAGCGTTGGCGGAATGCCGCCCCGAATCGCCGCTGTCAGTTCTTCCCGATTGTACAGCATTCCGGGCGTCCGATACTTTGTGGGCCAACATTGAGGCCCAGCAGTATCACGTATCCAGCCAGATAAGAAAACCGGACTTACGTACAACGCGCTCTTCCACAAACGCCCCCGCTTCTGAAGACGCCCACATCCTGTGCCCGTCGTGCGTGGAGTCGCTTTTCGTAAAGCTCCTGCGGCCCATGGAAACGAAGATTCAGCAACTCTTGCGGCAAGGTCGCCTGACCAGTTCCGGAACTGTGAGTGCAGCAGCAGGTCGAGCGATTGTCTTTGAAAACTCACGCCGTGAACGACCATTTTGCGGTGATGAATCAAGACTTGAGACTGACTGCATCGAAAACCTCCGGTATGGCATCCAAGAACTGATGGAACACTTCTGTTTTCCGCCGGCAATGCATTATGGCTGACCGTTCCGACACCTATGGGTCAGTCCGATAAAGGCGAATCCCCAATAGTGCCTCGCAATCGCCGTGTCGTCGATGCAGTTGTCTTCAAATCAGTATTCCTCAGGCAGCAGGATCGTCGTCGATGACCGGTCTACTTCCGTGATGATCCAGAGTTTCACTCCACTTTTGGTGAAATAGGCGGAAAGAATCCTACTGTCTTCGATCACCGCCAAGTCGTTCAACTCGGCATCCTCTCTCGGGACTTCACCCCAGTCCCCGGTGGCATGGCGAAACAGAAAATCGTTGGGATGATCGCCAGCGTCGTTCATGGCATTGATTGCCCCTGGCGTGGCGACGACTTGGCCCATCGGAAACTTCTTCGTGGTTTTGGCAATCATCAGACTGCTTGCCCGAAAATCCAGCTGTGAGCCATGTCGACCACCTTGGCGACAGTCAGCAGGTCATCGCGACCGAAACTCTCGGTCTGCTTCCAGTCGTCCCCGTCTTTGTAGAGCCGGTGAAGGTTGCTGTTATACTGCGGAAGCATTCCGAATCTAACCACGCGCCAGAATCATCGACTCGAAGAATCGACCGCCGAGAGGGAACATCAACATGCGTATCAATTGGACCGTGGGACTCGTCGCCGTGACTCTGCTTGCTGGCGTCTCGGCCGAAGCACAGAATCTAACGCAGCGGACGGAGTTCTCTCAGTGGATGAAGCATCGGCAGGGGGTCGCCGCTGATCGAGATGTCGTAGCGTATTACGATTTTCAGGAGAGCAAGGGCACGACTTTAAAGAACAAGTCGAAAGTCGGTGCAGCCCTTGACGGAAAAATTCGCGGCGCAAAGTGGGCGACCGGGCGATGGCCGGGCAAGTCGGCTTTGCGATTCGACGGTGCGAAGAGTGTGGTGGAAATTCCATCGACGCCTGCGCTCGCTGCCTTAAACGCGGGGAAAGGGGGCGGCGAGATAACGATTGAATTGTGGATGAATGCCGCATCCAAGGTGGAAGGGGGACTTATCGACAAGTCGTCTGCCGGCACAGCTTCGCACGCTCCGTACTGCGTCTGGATCAGCCCGAATAGGCTGATCGCGTATGTCGGCGGACAACCGGACGGGCGCGTGACGGTTGTGGCGGACAACCAGGACGTTATTACGGGCGGTTGGGTGCATGTGGCCATGGTGATTGATGCGAAGATGCTGTCGTTCTACCGGGACGGCGTGTTGTTGGGTCGTTCGCCACGGGGCGAGAAAGTGGCCGACAACGGCAAGCCTCTCTTGCTGGGTAGCATGGGCGTGGCCGGGCGTTTTTTCTTCGATGGTTTGCTGGATGAAGTGGTGATCTATAAGAAGGCACTCTCCGAAGCGACAATCAAAGCGCATGCTGAGATGTTTCCTTCTCCGAGCGGTCCGCCGTCCATCATGCTCACGTCGCCGAGTGCGGGTGACCGTTGGAATGCCGGTGCACAGCACGCGATTACCTGGACCTCTAAAAACATTCGCAAGGGGATACCGCTAACAATCGAGCACTCTGCCGACGACGGCAAGAGCTGGCAAGTTGTGAGTGCGACGGCTCCCAATATCGATCGTTTTGTGTGGAGTGTACCGAAGACGGTTTCCGACGCGTGCCAGCTGCGCATCCAGGTCAACAAACTGGAAACAAAGACGCAAGCTGTTGGCACGTTCGCGGTTGCTCCCGCTCCAAAGATTGCTCATTACGAGTGGAAGAAGATCGCGTTGCCGGCCGCTTTTGCTCCCCGAGACGGTGCGGGTGCGTTGGTCTTCAAGGATCGCATGTGGTTGCTGGGAGGGTGGAATCCGCCCAATAAAGAGTTCTTTCCGCGCGCATGCAATAATGAGGTGTGGAGTTCGCGCGACGGGGCAGGCTGGACGCTGGTGAAACCCAACTCATTCAAGGACAGCAGTTTCGATCCTCAACTCGACTGGGAAGGTCGGCATACCGCAGGCTATGTCGTCTACCGTGACAAGATGTGGATTGTCGGCGGCGATGCTAATCAGGGGCATCATCAGTTTGACGTCTGGAACTCTTCCGACGGCAAGTCGTGGTCGTACGTCAACAAAGGTAAACCTGTGCCGTGGGGGCCGCGCGCACTGCATTATACGTTGGTGCATAACGATCGCATTTGGGTTATCGGTGGGCAAAGTATGCCGCAATTCACCAGAGAGAAAGAGGCCTTCTACCGGGACATCTGGACAACGACCGACGGCATCAACTGGACGCAGGTAATACCCGAAGAACCGTTCTGGCCACAGCGCGGCATGATTGGGGGCAACGTTGTCTTCAAGGGGCGGATGTGGGTGCTGGGTGGAGGAACCTACGATACCCCGCAGACGCCGCAACGAAAATCCTTC
>CAUZVF010000163.1:0-8213 GCA_963582955.1 Planctomycetota bacterium | reverse complement strand
ACCGAAGTTTCGGGAACAGAATTGTTGTGATCGATCTTGCTGGCTGCGCGCAAGCGCAGAATGTCGCTCAAAGAAAGTCCCGCGCCACCAGCCATCATCGAGGCTTGCAGGAATCCGCGACGTGACGATCGTCCGCTCATTTCAGAGAATCTCAAGGGCTCTGCTCAATAACAAATAACGCATCAAACATGGCTGATGACTAGATTACTTGATCTTACAGTGCGTTCATAGACAACGTGACGAACTAATCGCGTTCGGCACGGTGTCCTGCACATTCTTTGCGGATGAGCCCGTCGATTTGTGCCCATGTCGGCTGATCGCTACGACGTTGAATTCAGTCGTCTGAGATTGTTTCTTCCGCACCGCAGTCCTTGTATCGGAAGCCGCCGTCGACGGTCATGATGGTTCCGGTGACATAGTCGGCGTCGTCTGATGCGAGGAATGCGGCGGCTCGGCCGATGTCGGCCGGAGTGCCCAGCCGTTGCCACGGCAGCTTTTTGCCCTCACGTTCGATAACTTCTTCGCTAAACGCGATGTGCTCGCCCGGTGTGTCGATCCATCCCGGTTGAATGGCGTTGACGTTGATTCGATGTTCTGACAACTCCACGGAAATCGTGCGCGTCATGTGATTCAGTCCCGCTTTCGCGGCTCCGTAAGCGATGCATCCCGAGATCGGCATCTCGGCCTGTACGCTCGAAATGAACACGATCTTGCCGTCGCCACCGCGTTCGATCATGTGTCGGGCGACGAGCTGACTCATATTGAATCCGCCGATCAAAGTACCTTGAACAACTCGTTCAAAGTCGGCGGCATCATAGTCGAGGAAATCGCACCGATGACCAACGGCGGGATTGCTGATCAGAATGTCAATCCGTGAGGTCGCATCGATCGCCCGCGTGACGAGTCCGTCACATCCGTCACGCGAAAACACATCGGCTTCAATCGCCGTACAGTGACGTCCCATCTCTCGAATCTCGTCGGCTGTTGTCTGGAGATCGGGGCTGCCGGGCCGGTCGTTGACGATCAAATTGGCTCCGTTACGAGCCAGTTCAATGGCACATCCTTTGCCGATGCCGCGGCCAGCTCCGGTGACAAGTGCTGCTTTTCCGTCGAGTTTCATGCGTGTCGACTCCATAATTAGCTCATGAGGATTTCAGCAACCGTGTTTGATTCGATTGTTGCATTCTCAGCGTCGATTTTCGATGATCAGAACCCTTTCTGCCCGGAAGGAATGTGATCAGAAAACAAATATGACGAAAACTGAACCGCATCGTGAATCCGAATTCGATCTGATAATTCGCGCCGGCCGCGTTGTTGATCCATCCGGCGGATTTGACCGAACTGGCGCGGTTGCCATTCGAGACGACCGCATTGTCGAAGTTGGCGCTGCGATCGTTGGGTCCGCCAAGGAATCGTACGAATTCTCCGATGCGGTCTTGTTGCCCGGACTGGTTGATCTGCACGCTCATCCCGACAACTCGGGTTCGGTTTTCGGCGTCGAACCTGACGAGCACTTTTTGAAACGCGGCACAACGACCGTGATGTCTCAAGGAGATTGCGGAGCCGACAATTGCGCCAAGTATGTCGAACAAACGATCGAATCTTCGGCGACACAGGTCCGGCTCGCAATCAACATCTCGCGGATTGGCGAAACGACACCGGCTGCAAGTTGTGCAAATCTCGACGACGTCGACGTCGGTGCTTGCGTTTCGGCAGTCGAACGGTTCCCAGACAAAATCTGGGGGATCGCGGTAAATGTCAGCAAGAACACTTGCGAGCAGACTGATCCTCGCGAAGTACTACGTCGCGGTTTGCTGGCGGCCACCGAAAGCAACCGTCCCATTTTGTATGGGATGCGACCGCCCCAGGAATGGCCGTTTGAAGAGCAGATGAAGTTATTGCGTCCGGGTGACGTCGTTACGTATTGCTTCCGCCGCGAACCTCATTGCATCGTTGAAAACGCAAGAGTCCACCCGGCGATCCGTGAAGCCCGCAAACTTGGAATTCTGTTTGATGTTGGGCACGGAATGGGATCGTTTGACTTCATCGTTGCGGAAGCCGCCATCGCTGATGGATTTCCACCCGATACGATTTCGACCGATCTTCACTCACATCATCAAGGCCAGAAGCCCGTCCACGATCTGCCGCTGACAATGTCAAAACTACGAGCCGCCGGAATGTCCGAAGCAGAAGTTTTCGCAGCCGTGACTTGCCGCTCCGCCAAGATTCTTGGTTTGAATGACGAAATTGGCACCTTGAGCGCTGGGTCGTGTGCTGACTTGACAGTCTTACGTTGGAATCCCGATTTTCAAACGCTTGTCGATGTCAATCAAAATGTCAGGCGGGGCGGTAGTTGGAAACCACTCCTAACCGTTCGTGGCGGGATTGTGGCCTAGCGCAAAACAGTCTGCTGGCGAGCGGCCGGCGTGAGTCGGCCGGTATCATCCGGTGATTGTCCGGCCGGCGGGCTTACGCCCACCGCTCGCCTGAATAATCCGGGCTAGCCTGGATTTGATCCAAGCTAGGGCAACGGGATATCTTTCAACTCGAACGGCACGTCAATCGTTTTGCGGCTCTCGACGATCAAGACTCGCACAATCGAACCGGCCGGCAATTTTCCGTTTGTGTCCAACGTGATTGTCCTTTGATTGTTAAATCCGAAGCTACTGTACCCTTGCGAGATCTTCTTTCCCTTGGCATCGAGGATTTCCAAGTTTCCATGCACTAACTTCTTCGGGTCGCGCGTTTTCAATTGAATGCTACCTTTTGTTTTGTTTACTTGAGTTATCTCGATGACAACTCCCGCGGCTTTCAGCACTTTGTCATTGATGGCCTTGGTGATCTTCGCGGGAAACGTCACGGCTTTCGTTATGGATGACTGAAGTTGGAGAGAGCCCTTCAGCACTTTGATTTTCGTCGCCTTCCGCGTCGGAGCCATAAGATTGACATCGATCTTGATTTGGTCCTTCGGCGGGTTGTCTTCGAAAAACCACATTTGTTCGCGATTCAGTTCCCGAAACTGATTCTGTCCAAAAGGTGACTGTTTGCGAACCAGCGACTGGCCCGAATCGTCCCGTGCTTCAGTCGGCTGTATCTGAGCATAATGGGAAAAAGCCTCGACTTCCGGCCCAGAAATCAGCAACTGCACGGTCAAGCTCGACGATTGGCTAAACGTCTTATCAGATTTGAGTTTCTTGACCTGCACAATCCGTGATTCACTGACACGAAATGTTTCGACTTTCAATTCGGCGAGTGTAACTGATGCGGTCGTTGCGATCAGAGCGGCCATGAAAAACGTTGAACGGTGCATATTGGGTCTCCTTGATTTGAGAAGCGGGCAATCTGATCACTCCCGCTTGTCTGCTTGGTTTGCAAATTGACTTCAATTTAAGCTGCTGATTCAATCTCGTGACGATACTTTTTGATGCGAGAACACGACGCGGCCGAAATCCTTGGGAACGTGAAAACTCGGCCGCTCGGTCTTGCTCGGCGACCATTGGCTGTATTGAGGATTCGTCTTGCCGCCCAGACGGTTGAGATTCAGGTGCCAGACATCTCCGGGTTTGGGAGGCGAGTTCTTTGCAACTTTCACGAAATTGGCAAACGGAATCGCCGCTTCCAATATCCAATCGCGATCGACATCGCTGTCGTCATTCTTCGTGCCGTTGACTGAAACAGCAATCCGGACATCCTTCGCGTTCCAATTGTCTTTCGGTTTGATGCCGGGACCATTGGGATGGTGCCGATCGAGGAACGCACGATTCACGTTCATCTCGATGTTGAAATAATCGTCGGGCCGGTCGGGGTTCGGAGCCGTGAAGAGTTCGACACAATCGTCGCGATAGACCGGACTGTCGCGTTTGGTGTGTTCGGCCCAAATGTGAGCGTCTTCGCATCGATAGGCCACGTAAAGATTGCGATCATCCCACAGCATCTTGGCAACGGTTTGCTCTTTTTTCCCGACGGTCCACCACGGAAATTGAAACTTACCCACATCGCGGGCGTTCTTCCAATCCGATTCGTTCAATTGGCCATCGATGACGATTTTCGCCGACGTTTGTTGAATCGTATACTGGGGCACCTTGGCGGTCGTGGAATCGGCAGAAATCTGTGAGAATCCGGCGAGATAGACGGCAAACCAAGCCGCTGCGCGGAAACAACTTACCAGATTGTCGCTTTTCGCTCCGCGAAAAAACGTGCTTTCGCGGAGCGAAAGCCGACACTTATTTCCGCACAGTTTCCAAGTCACCCTAGTCATGCTAGCAACTCAGTCCGTAATTGGCCGTCACCGGCAATTGGCAATGGCTGGCCTAATCGATCGGGGACCAGCGTATGCGGATCGATTCCCAACAAATAATAAGCCGTGGCCAGCAGATCTTTGGGCGAAACCGGTGTGTGCTTAACGTCGGCTGCCTGCGAATCACTGCTGCCGACAACGCGTCCGCGAGCGATGCCGCCACCGGCAGCCAAAATTGAATAGACGCGCGACCAATGATCGCGTCCGCCACCGTACAGATTGGTTTTGATCTTGGGCGTCCGCCCGTGTTCGCTGATACACAAGACCAACGTCTCGTCGAGCAGCCCACGTTGTTCAAGATCGAGCAACAATGTTGGCAGTGTTTGGTCCAGCGTGGGCAACAAATACTCTTTCAGACGCGGGTAATGATTGTCGTGCGTGTCCCACACACATCCCGCGAAGATATCGAAGGCATCCCAGATGACGGACACGAACTTGCCGCCAGCTTCAACCACGCGCCGCGCGGCGAGTGCCGATTGTCCAAACAGCGTCATTCCGTATTTTTCTCGCACGGCGTCCGGTTCTTTGTGGACGTCGATCGCCTCGCGCAGTTTGTTCGACGTCAGCAGCGAGTACGCCTGCTGTTCTTGGTTCGAGTAGGCTCGCATCGCCACGTCGTTGGCAATCTGTGAACGCGTCGAATCGAACTGCCGTAGCAATTCACGCCGCAGATTCAATCGCGTCAATGGAACAGTCTTTGGGAGTTCGCACGACGGTGAAAGTTGGAATCTTCCAGTGTCTTCACAGCCGCCCCACGGATCGTACACCTTCTTCGTCTGCTTGGCGGACAACTTAGGGACGACTCGCGTTCCCTTGCCGACAAAATCGCTCCAGATCGGGTCGTACTCGGAACCCAGATACGCCGCGTAGGGGCCTCCCAACGCACCGTGGTCGCACCTCGATCCTGATTTCCACGGCAGACCAATATTCCGCGGGATATCGGGCGGATGTGATTGCCGATGAGCTTCGACGTAATCGACGACCGAACCCACAAACGGCCACGCTTGCGGATGTCGCGGAGCGAACTCGAAACTGGTGTTGTAATTCGGCATTGCCGTCACTGCATACGCGAAACAGTGCAGCGGAAACTGATGCGTCATCGAACGCACGACGGTCACGCGGTCCATGACTTGAGAGGTGTTCGGCAAACCCTCGCCAATGAACACTCCCGGCACATTCGTTCGGATCGCCTTCATGTCGCCTTGAACTTCGACCGGCGCATCCGGCTTCGGATCGAATGTTTCGTGCTGTGGGTGGGCTCCGTACAAGTACAACAGAATGCAGGATTTGGCTCGGCCAAAATGCGGTCCCACGGGCGTTGGCGAGGCGTGCGCCTCCCGAAGCGCGAGCCAATCACTCAGACCAAATCCGAGAGTACCAGCGCTGCCAATTTGCAGAAACTCACGCCGGGCCAGACCACCGCACGCGTGTTTTCGGTTTCCAAGCAGATTGATCATCGAATCACTCGATCACGAACTGGAGGGCATTCGGGTCAGTTTTGAGATAGTATAAGCACTGCTGCTTTGTTTTCGAACAGAGTTTCGTTGTTATATCTCCCGCGTTTGACGATGGCACATTCTATCGCTTAGCGGCAATCCGTTCGCCACCGACGACATTACTGGAGGTAGTTTCAAAACCGGCCGACGTTCTGTATTGACTGTAGCCGGAGTCGCAAGACTTCGGGCTGTGAAAACCTCTCAAACCCCCGAAGTCTTGCGACTCCGGCTACAAAAGGGTTTTGAACGACCTCTAACCCGAATTATTCGTAACCCGAAGCGTAAGCGAGGAATTCAACATGTTTCCTCGCTGACGCTTCGGGTTACGATCAACTCCGATTTTGCGCGGTGTTTTGGGTAAGATAGTCGCAACTCCTTTTGGCCACAAGCTTTGCATCATATTTACGTTGTTTCGTGAATAATCCGGGCTAATGCATCAAGGAAAACACATCCATGAAAAATTCCAATAACGTTTCGAGACGCGATGTTTTGCAAGCCGGCGTGATTGGTGCCGCCGGAATGGCTGCCGGCAATCTGATTCATCAGGAATCAGCATCGGCGAAGCAAGGTGCTCAAAAACCAGGTTGGATTGACGCACATTCTCATATCTGGACGCGCGACGTCAAGAAGTTCCCACTCGCGAAAGGACAGACCGTCAAGGACTTGGATCCGTCGAGCTTCACAACCGAGGAACTCATCGAAACGGCGAAAAAGGTCGGCGTCGAGCGCGTCGTGCTGATCCAACATCACACCTATCACGGCTGGGACAATTCTTACATGATCGACGCCGTGACGCGGCATCCGGGACGGTTTCGAGTCACGGGAATGGTCGACGACACAAGACCTCATCCGGATGTCGCGATGCGAAAGTTGCTGAAGCAGCATGTCACGGCCTTTCGGATCACATCCTGGATTCGAGGCACTGAAAAATGGCTGACTGGGCCGGGAATGGCGGCCATGTGGAAGTGCGCGGCCGAGACCCGTCAGGCCATGGCCTGCTTGATCAACCCCGAAGATCTGCCCGCCGTCGACAGGATGTGCGAGCAGCATCCCGATACGCCCGTCGTGATTGACCATTTCGCGCGCATCGGTGTTGACGGGAAGATTCGCGAAAAGGACTTGGAAAACCTTTGCGAGCTGGCAAAACACAAAAACACGTTTGCCAAGCTATCGGCGTTTTACGCGCTCGGAAAAAAGCAGCCGCCGTACCACGATCTGATTCCCATGATCAAACGCGTCTATCAGGCGTTCGGAGCGCAGCGCCTGATGTGGGCCAGCGATGCGCCGTATCAGGTTGTCGACCCACACACGTATGAAACGTCACTCGAACTCGTTCGCGACAAACTCGACTTTCTATCCGAATCCAATCGCGAATGGGTGCTGCGAAAGACTGCGGAAAAGGTTTACGCGTTTTGAGTGATGTTGGTGGAACACTCATCTTCACTGATTAACACTATGGCACAGCCATTTTGAAATGTCCGGTTCAACTTGGTTCTTCCGCGACGTTTCCAGTACCGAGCGCGGACAAGACAAAATGCCCCCGGCATAATATGTTGGATTAGCGCGGATCAGCGGCGATTAGTGTTCCCGGAATTCAATGCTTTGTCGATTCAGAAAGGCCACACATGCGTCATCATCGAGTTTCAATCCTGCTTCTCGCGTTAGCCGTGATTGTGTTCACGACGATCACAGAATCTGATCGAGCGTTTTCGCAACCCCCAGAAGTGTCGGCGCCGGATTCAAAGCCAAAACCAAAGCCATTCAACTTCATCATCATGATGGCCGACGATCTTGGTGCGAAAGAGTTGTCTTGTTACGGCAACAAGAATCACAATACGCCGAATCTCGACAAGATGGCGTCCGAGGGCATGCGGTTTCGGACCTGCTATGCCACTCCGATCTGCACGTCAACGCGAGTCATGATCATGACGGGGCGTTACGGATTCCGCACGGGGTATTTCAATTTCAAGGGCCGCAAATATGCTCCGAAAAAAGAATCTCCGCAGTACGACATCGGGTCTAAGTTCACATTCGCCGATGCGATGCAATCGGCCGGCTACGTCACCGCGGTTGCCGGAAAGTGGCAATTAACGGGCTCACTGACGACGCGCGTTTACGATTGCGGATTCGACGAGTATCGGCTGTGGGCCTACAAACAAGACTTGCCGCCTGGAGTCAAACATGCCGGTGCCTGGGAAAATGTGAAATCACAAAAGACATCGAGGTTCTGGCATCCCAGTATCATGCAAAACAAAAAGTACTTTCCGACAACGGCGCGCGATTACGGTCCCGACCTATTCACCGATTTTCTGGTCGACTTCATGACTCGCCACAAAGACGATCCGTTCTGCCTGTACTATCCGATGGCGTTGACTCACAAGCCCTGGGTTCCGACACCGGATCTGAAGAATCGCGGCAAG
>CAUZVF010000162.1:0-8223 GCA_963582955.1 Planctomycetota bacterium | reverse complement strand
GCGAGCGGTTTCCCGATTTCCGTTCCGATGAAGTGACCGTCACGGTTCCATATCCCGGAGCCAGCCCGACCGAGACTGAAGAAGGCATTTGTCTGAAGGTGGAAGAGGCGATTCGTTCGATACCCGGCATCCGCAAAATGACATCGTCGGCCAAAGAAGGCCGTGGTAGCGTTACGGCGGAACTGGAATCCAGCGTCAGCGATCCTGAACGTGTATTGAATGACGTGCGGGGCGCGGTCGACCGCATTCCCAGTTTTCCGGCCGCGGCCGAGAAACCCGTCGTCAAACTGCGAGTCCGTTTTCAATCGGTTCTGTCGGTCGCCGTGCTGGCGCCGAAAGACAGCGACCCGGTTAACGATCCCGCCGCCGAACGGCAACTGCGGAATTTGGCCGAGCAGGTTCGCGAGGAATTGTTGCAACAGTCCGAGATATCACACGTCGATCTGTGGCAGGCCAAGCCATACCAGATTGACATCGAGGTTTCCGAATCCACGCTTCGAAAACACGGGCTCACTCATCGCGGCATTGCCGACGCGGTTCGCCGGGGCAACGTTGAATTACCAAGTGGAGAAATCAGGACCAACACCGGCGATTTGCTAGTCCGGGCCGCCAACAAACACGTCACGGGAGACGAGATCGCGAAGTTTCCGGTTCTGACCGCGACAGACGGCACAGTGCTGACGGTTGGCGACCTGGGCACGGTTCGTGATGGATTTGCCGACATCGATATTCACGCCCGCATCGACGACCGGCCTTGCATGTCGCTCAAGATGCGCATGACGGGGCAGCAGGACATGCTGAAGATTCGCGAACAGGTCATGGAATACGTGGCCGCCAAGCAAATGCCCGAAGGATACGACTTGAAGACGTGGGATGACTATTCCGGACAGACGCGCGACCGTCTGGAATTGTTGTCTCGAAGTGGAATCATCGGGCTGATTCTGGTGTTCGTTGTGCTTGGCTTTTTCCTGGATCTGCGTTTGGCTTTTTGGGTCGCGCTGGGGATTCCCATCTCGGTGTTTGGAACGTGCGCGATCATGCTTTCAAATGACGCGACGCTGAATACGTATTCGATGTTTGCGTTCGTGATGGCGTTGGGAATCGTCGTCGATGACGCGATTGTCATCGCCGAGAACGTCTACGCGCATCGGCTCCGTGGCAAGACGGGTTTGCGGGCAGCGATCGACGGAACGGCTGAAGTCGCGCCCGCTGTCGCTTGTTCGGTCCTGACGACCGTCATCGCTTTCATTCCCTTGGCGTACGTGACCGGAGAAACGGGAAAGTGGATTGCCGTCATCCCTCTGGGATTGGTGTCGATGCTGCTGATTTCTTTGGTCGAGGCACTTTTCATTTTGCCGTGCCACTTGGCGCACAGCCGGCTGCCGGAAGGCGAAGCGGCGGTTCCCCGTTTCCAGCGAACCGTGCAGCGGGCCGTCACTGGTTTCATAGACCGCGTCTACGTCCCGGCGTTCCGTTGGTCGCTATCAAAACCGGCAATCGTGCTCAGCGGATCGCTGGCAGCATTACTGATCACGGCGGGGGTTTATCTGGGCGGATTCACTCCGTTTGTCTTCAGCCAACGTTTGGATTGGGAATTCGTCTACACGTACATTGAATACCCCCAAGGAACTCCCTCGGAAACTGTCAGTGCCGCGACACGGCAACTTGAAAAGGCATTCCGGAAAATCGAGCGAGAGGAGCTTCAGTCCGAGACTGGATCACTAATCACGACGTTCTATCGCGGGGTCGGCTATACGACTCAGCTCAACAACCAGCGCGGCGAGGTCTATGCCGAGTTCGACCGCGAACGCATTTTTTTCGAGAAATCCAGCCAAGACATCGTCCGGCGTTGGCGAGACACCGCCGGGGAATTCCCCGGTGCCGAACGAGTTGTCTTTTGGGGCGTGAACTACACTCCCGGCGGCCGGCCCATCGAATTGTCGCTGCTGTCTTCTGACATCGGGCAACTGGAAAACGTCGCGCAAGAAATCAAGCGACAACTCGCGACCTATGCGGGTGTCGTCGACATCCACGACAGCCGCGGCCCGGGAAAATGGGAATTGCAAATGAAATTGAAGCCGGACGCCGAAGCATTGGGCATCCGGCTCGACGACGTTGCCCGCACGGTCCGGGCGGCGTTTTATGGTGAGGAAGTCATGCGGCTGCAACGCGGACGGCACGAGGTCAAGTTGATGGTCCGTTACCCGAAAAAGGAACGCCGCAGCCGGCATCAATTGAATGAAATCCATATCCGCACGGCGGAAGGCGACGAAATCCCGCTGCCGGTCTTGGCCGACGTGACGGTGAAACGAGGTTACTCGAACATCCGCCGCATCGACCAACAACGGGCCGTCACCATCACTGCCGACGTCGATGTCGAGCAAGGCAACGCTCCCAACATCATTCAGGAAATCCGCGAGGGCTTTCTCGCCGACTTGTTGCGGCAACACCCGAATGTCAAAGCTCGCTGGGAAGGCCAGCAAGAAGAATCTCGCCAATCGTTCGACAGCTTGATCATCGGCTTTGCACTCGCGCTGTTCGGCATGTATGCGCTGCTGACGCTGGAATTCCGTTCGTACTTGCAGCCGCTGATTATTCTCGCCGTGATCCCGTTCGGTTTCGTCGGGGCCATCCTGGGCCACTTGATGTTGGACGTTCCATTGACACTGTTCAGTCTATTCGGCGTTGTGACATTGTCGGGCATCGTCGCCAACGATTCGATCGTGTTGATCGACTTCATCAACCGCCGCTTGGCCGAAGGTGTGCCTTTGCAACAGGCTCTGCAAGAATCCGGCCGCCGCCGCTTTCGCCCGGTGATGCTCACGTCAATCACAACCGTCGCCGCGTTGCTGCCGATTCTCTTGGAACGCAACACGCAAGCCCAAGTGTTGATTCCAATGGCCGTTAGCATTTCGTTCGGCCTGATCGTCGCGACCGTCTGGATTCTGTTCTTGGTTCCGGCCATGTACGGCATCTACGCGCGCTGCGTGGATCTCGATTCCACACCCGCCGGCCCGGCGTCGGTGGAAAAATGACTTCAGAGCTATTCGGATTGCCGTAGCACTTGAGCAGGTAGGACATTACAAGAAGACAAACGTATTCAACTCATCCGGAGATCGTTCGTGCGTAGTTTCTAAGTGGCGTCGTCGTCCGGTCTTGCAGCAATTCAGAGCTTCGGATAGGTTTCCGTCGCCGCCGCGTGACTGATGCGTGCGGAACAAATCCGAATACAAGACCGCATGGAGGCGTAAATGAGAATTGCAAAGTGGCTGACGATTGGAACGTTCATTCTTGCACTTTGCGCGTTCGGGTTTCTTGCCGTCAATAGAATTGCGCAACAGTCTTGGTTCTACTCCGGTCCTCCTGATCATCTAAGTCTTTCGATTACTGAATCGGACGCTGAACCAGAATTCGATCGCATCCGCGTATCAGAATTAGAACCCGTCATTGTCGATCAGGAATCGCTCGAGCCGCAGCGCGCATACTTTCCCGGTGCCATTCGAGCATCATCGGCTGATGACAGTGATTTCATCGATTCTTCAAACACAGTCGATCCGGCTGACAATCAGGTCGGCCGACTGCATCAAGCCGGCAAGAAACCACAACGCGTTTCCCCTCCCAAAGATGTGGCTCCGATTGCCAGCCCAACGAACGCGGATTCTCTGAAACGTCAGGTCATCGAACGGGCATTGCCGAATTCGACACAGGAAGAACGCGACATCTGGTTCCAGGAACTCAGAGGCCTCGATTGGACGATGATCGAGGAAATCCTGCAATTGCGGTCGCGTCTGGGAAGAATTCAATCGCCACGCGATCGAACGTCACAGCCAACGTTCGACGAATCACCAACGCCGCCAATAGCGGATGAACCGAAAACGCGGGTTGCACTCTCGTCGAAGACCACGGCGACGTTCAATGCTGCTCGAACGGAAGTCTTGAAGAACATTGCCAACGTCAACGCGGTCGCTTACAAACGGACGGTCGTCGACTTGAGCGAATTTGGCGACAATCTCGTTGCGAATTCTGTTCATGAACAAAGCCATGCAACAGACGCCGGCAGCACCGAAACAATGTTTTCAAGGATCGATATCTCTGAAGGTGAACTCCGCGAAACAGGCCGAACCTTGGATATTGCCATTAGCGGCCCAGGCTGGTTTGTCGTTCGTGACGACGAAACCGATTGCTACACACGTGCCGGCACGCTGCGAATCAACGCGCGGAATGAGATTGTCTTGTGGCTCGGTGGAAAGATGCTCCAATTTGCGACGCCGATCGTCGTTCCGAAAGATTCACTTTCGATCGTTATTTCGGAAAACGGCCACGTCTCAGCCGTCAGGAAGTCAGGAAACGACTCGGCAAGCACTGAAATCGGCGCGATTCAACTCGCACGGTTCCTCGTACCGTCCGATCTCAAACGTCGCGGTGACGGAACATTCCTCGCAACGTCCGCCTCGGGAACCGCCATTCTGGGTGAATCGAATTCCGATTCGTTTGGCAGAATCAGACAGGGCTATTTGGAGAAGGCGAATACGACGCTCGAATCCGAATTGCACGCGATGGAGCAACTCAACGCAATCGAGGAAGCGCTCGCGATCGGTATCTCGGCAATCAACAAGTCACGTCGCATCCTCGTCGCACCAGTCTTGCCGGCGACGGATTCCCAACCGCTCGCCAAACGGAACCAGTGACCGATTCCCAAGTACATCGGTTCCAAGACGGCCGGGAAAGAAGACAGGGTGGCAAGAAAACAGGCTTAACACGTTCATATTCTTGCCACCGCATTTTCTTGCCCGATGGTGAGCCTCGCGAATAAGTACAGCGATCGAACGGCACATGTCGTTTGCAAAGCCAAGTCGCAGTTCCCATACTTTGCCCAAAAGAACACGCCGACTGGCTCATCTCTTCCCGATTCACGTCGTTCGTTCGCGTCAACGGAGAACAATTCATGGCCGATAATGCACATGCGGAAGTCGAACAGTTCATGCAAGGGCTGATCAAGCGAAATCCTGGAGAAACGGAATTCCATCAAGCCGTTCAAGAAGTTGCCGAAACGCTGGCACCGTTCATCCTCGAAAATCCGCAATATCGGCAAGGGCAAATCCTGGAACGCATGACGGAACCTGACCGTGTCATCATCTTCCGCGTTTGTTGGGAAGACGACGAAGGCAACGTTCGCGTCAACCGAGCATGGCGCGTTCAGTTCAATAACTCGATCGGGCCCTACAAGGGCGGCATGCGATTTCATCCGACCGTCACGCTGAGTGTGCTGAAATTCCTCGGATTCGAACAATGCTTTAAGAACAGTCTGACCGGACTGCCGATGGGCGGCGGCAAGGGAGGCTCGAACTTCAACCCGAAAGGCAAGAGCGACAGAGAAGTCATGCGGTTCTGCCATTCATTGATGATCGAACTGCACCGGCACATCGGCGAAGACACCGACATCCCGGCCGGAGACATCGGCGTTGGGGCGCGCGAGATCAGCTACATGTTTGGGCAATACAAACGGCTCGTCAATCGGTTCACCGGCATTCTGACGGGGAAAGGCCTGGCGTTCGGCGGCAGTCTTGTCCGCACGGAAGCCACCGGTTACGGGTGCGTCTATTACTGTGAAAACATGTTCAAACACCGTGGTGACAGCATCCGCGGCAAAACAGTTGCCGTCTCGGGTTCTGGTAACGTCGCGACATACGCTGTCGAGAAAGCCACTGAACTCGGCGCCAAGGTCGTGACAATGTCCGATTCCGGTGGTTTCATCCACGATCCCGACGGAATCGACACCGAGAAGCTGGATTTCGTCAAGGACTTGAAAGAAGTACGCCGCGGACGCATTTCGGAATACGCCGACAAGTTTTCCAACGCGACGTTCCAAGCCGGCAAACGGCCGTGGGGCGTCAACTGCGATGTCGCGTTGCCGTGTGCGACGCAGAACGAAGTCAATGAAGACGACGCCAAAGCTTTGCTTTCGAACGAGGTCCAATCCGTTTGCGAGGGAGCCAACATGCCAACCGAATTGGCAGGAGCCCATCAATTCCTCAACGCCAAGATTCTGTACGGCCCCGCGAAGGCCGCGAATGCCGGCGGCGTCGCGGTGTCCGGTTTAGAGCAAAGCCAGAACGCATTGCGATTGTCCTGGGGCCGGGAAGAAGTCGACACGCGATTGAAGACGATCATGGACGATATTCACAAGAAGTGCGTCGAGTACGGTGCGGAAGGCGACTACGTGAATTATGTCAAAGGAGCCAACATTGCTGGCTTCGTCAAAGTCGCCGACGCGATGTTGGCCTATGGTGTTGTTTAGAATTGAACACTTGTGACTTACTCGTTTAACGGCAAGCCGAAGGCGACTGCGTCTGCAAATATGATCTGAATTCAAAAACACAGTCGCCTGCGGCTTGCCGTTAAACAAGGCGATTCAATGGGATCTCATTCTTGAGGCACATTCATGAAGGCATCCGATCTGTTCGTCAAATGTCTGGAAGCAGAGGGCATCGAGTACATCTTCGGCGTTCCGGGTGAAGAGAACGCGGACTTCATGATGTCGCTCGAAAAGTCGGACTCGATCAAGTTCATTCTCACACGCCACGAACAAGGCGCGGCGTTCATGGCCGAAGTTTATGGCCGGCTGACGGGCAATCCCGCGGGATGTTTGGGAACGCTGGGTCCCGGTGCCACGAATCTGATCACGGGCGTGGCCGACGCCAATATGGATCGTTCGCCGATGCTGGTGCTCACGGGACAGGGGGATTCCGAACGGCTGCATAAGGAATCGCATCAGATCATGGATGTCGTGGCCATGTTTCGTCCCGTCACGAAATGGGCTCAGACGGTTTATCATCCGGACAACATTCCCGAAATCGTCCGCAAAGCCGTCCGACTGGCTCGCACCGAAAAACCGGGTGCGTGTCTGATCGAACTCCCCGAAGACATTGCCGAGCGAGATGCGTCGACCGAACCGATCGAACCGCGTCGTTTCCGGCGGCCTGTCCCCGATGACAAGATCGTCAATAAAGCCTGGGACGCGATCAAGAACGCGAAGCGTCCGATTATTTTGGCCGGCAATGGAACCATTCGTCGCCGCGCCAGCCAACAATTGCGTGAGTTCGTCAAAAAGACCGGCATCGGCGTCGTCAGCACGTTTATGGCCAAGGGCTGCGTCGACATGGACGACGAGAATTGCGTGTACACGATCGGGCTGGGGTCTCGCGATTTTCCGGCCGCGGCGATCGAGCAATCCGATCTCATCATTTCACTCGGTTACGACATGGTCGAATACCATCCACGGCTGTGGAATGCCGACGGCACGAATCGCATCGTCCACATGGACTTCATTCCGTCGGAAATCGACGAGAACTATCGCATCGACGTCGAAGTCGTTGGTGACCTGGCGCACGCGTTGTGGATGCTTAACCAACGTCTCGACGCACACGGGCCCGATCTGTTGGAGTTCGACCATTCGCACACGCGGTGGGCTCGCGAGCAATTGAAAGCCGACTTTGAAGAACACAAAGATGATGAAACCGTCGGCAAGATCAAACCGCAGAAGGCTCTGTGGGACGCGCGCCAAGTGCTCGGCCCGAACGATCTGCTGCTGTCGGATGTTGGAGCCCACAAGATGTGGGTTGCCCGCTATTATCAATGCCACGAACCCAACACGTGCTTGATTCCCAACGGTTTTTGCTCGATGGGATTCGCACTTCCGGGAGCCATCGCGGCCGGCATATTGGATCCCGACCGCCGTGTTCTGGCAGTCTGCGGCGATGCTGGATTCCTGATGAATGTTCAAGAAATGGAAACGGCCCGTCGCTATAACACGAACATCACCGTGATGATCTGGGAAGATCATGCTTACGGTTTGATTGCTTGGAAGCAGTTTAACACGTTCGGCCGCCACACCGACCTGTCGTTCGGCAACCCCGATTTCGTCAAACTCGCCGAAGCCTTCGGCTGGAACGGATTCCGTTGCGAAGACAGTTCCCAACTACAGGCAACGTTGGAACAGAGCTTTCAGGCCGAGGGACCCAGCCTGTTGGTAATTCCGATCGACTATGACGAGAACACTAAACTGACCGACCGGCTGGGCAATATCCCCTGTTCGTTGTAGACCGAGAACGGAGCGCACCATGCTCGAACCGGAATATCCTTTTTTTCTGGCGAACCAACCGCGGAAGCCAAACACCGATCTCGAAGTCACCGACAAGTACACGGGCGAGGTCGCAACACGGG
>CAUZVF010000161.1:0-8233 GCA_963582955.1 Planctomycetota bacterium | reverse complement strand
TGGTATCGAGTTCTTCGAGTCCCACATCCGCCCCTTACTCGCGAAACGCTGCTACGAATGCCATTCCTTGAAGTCCGATCCGGCGGAAGGTGGCTTGCGATTGGACTCGCGAGCGGGCTGGCAGCGTGGTGGTGATTCCGGTCCCGTGATCGTTGCTGGTAAGCCCGCCGAAAGCCGGTTGCTCAAAGCGGTCCTCTATCAAGATCCGACGCTGGCGATGCCACCCGACAATGCGCTTTCTAAGAAAGAAATCGAACTAATTCGAAAGTGGATCGAGATGGGCGCGCCGGACCCCAGAAATGAAGAGGCTAAGGCCCATGCACGCGAGATCGATTTCGAGACCGGCCGGCAGTTCTGGTCATTTCGTCCGATCGCTGACCCGCAGCCGCCGGCGGTAGCGAATGGCGATTGGGTGCGTTCACCGATTGACCAGTTCATTCTGGCTCAACTCGAAAAACATCAACTATCACCCGTGCGATTCGCTTCCAAACGAGTCTTAATCCGGCGGGCTTCACTGGATGTACTCGGACTGCCGCCAACGCCGGACGAAGTTCAAGAATTCGCGGACGATGCGTCTCCCGACGCGTGGACGCGGCTTGTTGATCGGTTGTTGGTCTCGCCGCATTACGGCGAACGTTGGGGGCGGCATTGGCTCGATGTGGCACGTTACGCTGACGATCAACTTCGTACGGAGTTTTATTACCGTGATCTGCCGCATGCCTGGCGTTATCGTGACTGGGTCGTACATGCATTGAATGATGACATGCCCTTTAATCGTTTCGTCATGCAGCAAATCGCCGGAGACTTGCTCGTCGAATCGAATGGAGCGGAATCAACCGTCGCGACCGGATTCCTGGCGCTGGGAATGATGTATCAGTCCGACGGGGCGACGCCTGAGGGTGAGGCGGTCGCGAAAGCCGAAACGCTCGATGACCGCGTTGATACAGTCACACGTGGACTGCTGGCTCTGACGGTTTCATGTTCGCGCTGCCACGATCACAAATTCGATCCGATCCCGACGGAAGACTATTATTCGCTCGCGGGAGTGTTTCAAAACACAAAGTATGTCGAAGATGCTCCCCTCGTTGCCAAGAATATCGTCGAAGGTTATCGGCAAGCGAGACAGGCCATCGCGAAAACAAAGCAGGAACTCGCCGCGGCAAAGAAGTCACAGAATTCCAACATCGTCAATTCCTTGCAACGGAAGCTAAGCGAACAGGAACGAGTGGCTCCGGCGATTTTTCCTCGTGCGCATGCGATGGCGGAAGCCGGCAGTTCAGACATGCGCGTCGCGCTGCGTGGTAATCGACTGAAGCCGGGAGAAGTCGTGCCGCGGCGCTTTCTGCGAGTCCTGGCTGGCGACGATCCCTCCAGGTTTACCCAAGGCAGCGGGCGTCTGGAATTGGCTCGCAGCATCGCCAGTCCACAAAACCCGTTAACGGCTCGCGTGATCGTCAATCGTATTTGGCAACACCATTTCGGTCGCGGGATCGTCGCGTCGGCCAGCAACTTTGGAGCACTCGGACAGCGGCCCACTCACCCGCAACTTCTCGATTGGCTTGCCTCGCGGCTGATTGAATCCAATTGGTCGCTCAAACGAATTCACCGTGAGATTCTGCTGTCCTCGACTTATCAACTCAGCACGCAATACAACAAACACAACGACGGAATCGACAGCAGCAACCGATGGCTGTGGCGGATGAATCGCCGACGTTTGGACATCGAAGCGTTTCGTGACAGCGTGCTGCAAGTTGCCGGAGAGTTGGACCCGCGAATGGGTGGCGCGGCGGATTCTAGTTTGCTGTCCAGCCGCCGTCGCACGGTCTACGGAGCCGTTCGGCGCGACAAGAAGAGCGATTCGGACGAATTACTCCGCATGTTCGATTTCCCCAACCCTCGCATCAGTAACAGCGGTCGATCATCAACGACGATTCCACAACAACAACTGTTTTCACTGAACAGCACATTCATGATCGGACGTGCAAAGTCGCTCGCCGCTCGAGTGGTGCTACCGCAGAATGAGGAGATTCAACCTACGAGTATTCATCGCGTCTTTCAGTTCGTTTTCGGCCGCGAACCAACGAGTGAGGAATTCGCGATTGCCGATCAATTCATCAATTCCATTCCGGAAGAAGAGCCGACCGGTGGTTTGTCTCGATTTGAACAATTTTGCCAAGTTATGATATGTTCCAACGAAGTTCTGTACCGACCCTAAGTGCCAATCCGAATCGGATCTAACTCGCGCTATGTCACAAAATCCTATCTACTCACGCCGCGATTTCTTGACTCGTTTTGGCGGCGGAACCGGTCTGCTGGGTCTTGGCACATTGCTTGCCGGGCAAACACAGGCACCGCCCGTCATTGCCGATCCCGGACGGACTGATCGTACAGGTCTTGGAATGAGACCACCCCATTTCGCTCCAAAGGCGAAGCGCTTGATCCATCTGTTGATGAATGGCGGGCCTTCGCAAGTCGATACGTTTGATTACAAGCCGCTGCTGGTGAAGTATGAGGGCAAGCGACCGCCGGCTGTCGATCTCCGCACGCAGCGGAAGACGACGGGAATTCTGGCATCGCCCTTCAAGTTTGCTCGGCGCGGCGAGTCGGGCCAGTGGGTCAGCGAATTGTTTCCCAATGTGGCGCAGCACATCGATGAACTCTGCATCATCAAATCGATGCACACCGATATTCCCGAGCACGTTTCGGGATTGATGATGATGGACATCGGCGCAAACCAACCAAATCGCCCCAGCATGGGTTCGTGGATCCGTTATGGGCTCGGGACCGAGAATCAGAATCTGCCCGGTTTTGTCGTCCTCTGCCACCGCGGCCATCCGCGTCCCGGACCGACCGGTTGGAGCAGCAGCTTTTTGCCGGGCGCGTGTTCCGGTGCATTCGTTGATACTTACAAGATGGAACCTGGCAAGGTGCTGCGCCATTTGCGCAATCCCTATCTCTCACGGCCACAGCAAAAGCGACAACTGGATTTGTTGCAACACATCAATCGTCTGCATCTGCAGCGCAGCGAGCACGACCAGGCATTGGAAGCCCGGATCGAGTCGCTCGAGTTGGCGTTCCGAATGCAATTTGCGGCTCCGGAAGCTTTCGACATTTCCAAAGAATCAAAAGCGACGCACGATTTATACGGCATCGGTCCCGAGCCGACATTTTTTGAAGCAGGCGGTCGGAAGTGTGGCGGTTTTGCCGAAGGAGCACTCGTCGCACGGCGTCTGTCCGAACGGGGTGTACGCGTCGTGCAACTGGCGATGGCACCCGACATCCCCTGGGACGACCACACTGATATCAACGATCACCGTCCCAAAGCGTTCGAATGCGATCAGGCGATCGCAGCACTGCTGACGGATCTGAAATCGCGAGGACTTCTGGACGAAACACTGGTTCTGTGGGGTGGCGAGTTTGGACGCACGCCCACAACCGATGTCACCGCCAAGAAACCGGGCCGCGATCACAATCACTATGGATTTACGGTGTGGATGGCCGGCGGTGGTGTCAAGGGTGGCTTCAGCTTCGGCGCCACGGACGAGTTCGGAATGCGAGCGGTCGAAAATCGCATGCATGTGCACGACCTGCATGCGACGATTCTGCATTTGATGGGACTGGATCACGAACGTCTAACATTCCGTCACTCGGGCCGCGACTTTCGACTGACTGATGTCGCCGGAAAAGTCGCTCACGACATCATCGCGTGACTTGTAAGCCTTTGTCGCATGATTGGCAACGTGGGCACTGAACGAAACTCATTTGCTCGCAGCAGTTTGAGTTTTGCGGCCACTTCTCGCCCAACGTCCCCAGACTCGAAGATACTCTGGCACGACAAGTTCGCCGTTACCGTCCGAATCGAAGCATTATGTTTCCGAACAAGAACGATCCGATGATGGCGACGGCTTCCGCGTTGAGCGGAATCACTCGCGACTTCCCATGGTGACTCGTCTTGTGCTCGTCGCCGGTGTCGAGAAACCAGCGGCTTTGGACTTTGGCAAGTTGGCTCTTCCGCATGAGGCGAATCTCGCCGGGGCGGGCTCCGGTTAGTCGCTGAAGCCTGAGCATGTCCGAGATCGGTTTGCTGGCTGCTTCGATTGTCGCGTTCAGGTCATCGTCTGATACGGGATCGACAGGCTTCGGCTCGCGGGCGTTCGTCTTTCCTTTTCGCAGTGTCCGAACCTCGCGAAGTGCAGCGAGCGTTGCTGCAATGACCAACTCGTTCTCGACACCCCAAGCGAACATCGTCACGACCTGCGCAATGATGTCATTGATGTACCTGCGACAGAGCCCCTTTTCAATGAGCGAATCTCTAGCCGACTTGAGTTTCAGCGGTCCAATTTCGTCGACCGGAATATGCCGATAGTGGCTGTTTAGGAGCCTACAGCCAGTCCGCACAATACCAGTTCGGCCATTCTCTGAACCGTCCCGACTGGCGTAGTAGTTGCGGGCGAAATCCCAGTAGAGCAGCGTGAGTTTGCCAATAGTAACTTCCGGCTTTGATGAATCGGGTACTCTGACGTTACCGGACGTGGGGAAGTTGCGACCGTCATCGAATTCACCGCGCTGCCAACGCTCGACGAATTCAGCGTACTGCTTCCAACTCTCGGGACTGTCATATTCGCCGAGATAGACATGCTGGCCGTTGATGACGACTCGGGCAAGATTTCGGCCTTTGTGATGGCCGTACTTCGGAGGGCGGGGGTGCTTTGTCATTGCGTTACCTCATGCGGTGTCGGCTGAAAGTGGTACGCTGTACCACTCGCTTCCTGACTTGCCGCGCTGCCAGACCACCTGGCAGGTAACGTATCTCCGTTCGGCGAAAGACATTGAGAATAATGGACGATACTGGATTCGAACCAGCGACTTCCACGATGTCAACGTGGCGCTCTAACCAGGCTGAGCTAATCGTCCTTCATCAAGAGCCGAAACGATAAGTGCTGACTCGCCTGTCGTCAAGCAAAAATGAATCACTGGATTCAATTCCGTTGAGAATCGCGAACATTTTGATCGGTGAGCCGTCAGTCTCATGGAATCCGCGACAGATCGTGGTTGACGGAGTTTCGCGATCCGAGATATACACTGTCATTCAAGGTTTCCGGCTTTGGTTTCTTGCCCCTCGTACAGGTGAATTGCCAGGCTGAATTCAATTTTGGTGGATGCGATGATTTCGATTCAACTCCCGGATGGAACAGTCAATGAATACCCGGATGACACAACCGCGCTGGATGTGGCTCACGGAATTGGCGAACGATTGGCGAAAGCAACCGTCGCGGCGGAAGTGAATGGCACGATTGTCGATGCCGTGCGGCCCGTTGCTGAGTGCGATGGTGGACAGGAACCGCCGATTCGACTGAAGCTGCTGACGACTCGTGATGCCAAGGCACTCGGAGTCATGCGGCATTCCGCGGCGCATGTGATGGCGCGGGCCGTTATGCGGTTGTTCCCGGATGTCGGCTTGGCTTTCGGGCCGACCACCGGCCACGGCTTTTATTACGACTTCGACCTGGAACAGACGATTAGCGAAGACGATTTTCCTCGAATTGAGGAAGAAATGAGCCGGATCATTGCGGAAGGCGAGCCATTCGAGCAATTCAATCTCGATCGCGAGAAGGCCGTGGCATTCTGCGGCGATCTGAATCAGAAATTGAAGGTCGACCACATCGAGACGGGGCTTGCCAAACACGAGCAATTGGGATTCTATCGTCAGGGAGAATTCGTCGACCTGTGCCGCGGTCCGCATATTCCCAACGCGAGTTTGATTAAGTCGTTCAAGTTGCTCTCGGTTGCCGGATCGTATTGGAAAGGTGACGCCGACAACAAACGATTGCAGCGGCTGTATGGCACGGCTTGGTTCGACAAGAAAGACTTGAAGAAGCACCTGGAACAAATCGAGGAAGCGAAACGCCGCGACCACCGCGTGCTGGGCAAGCAATTGGGATTATTTAACATCACCGCCGATGTGGGAGCGGGGCTCATCCTGTGGTTGCCCAAGGGCGCGACCGTGCGTTCGATTCTGGAAGACTTCATCAAGAAGGAATTGATGAAACGAGGTTATCAGCCGGTTTATTCACCGCACATCGGCCGCGTCGAATTGTACGAGACCAGCGGTCATTTCCCTTATTACCGAGACTCACAATTCAATCCGATCTATGCCCACGACGGCGGGCAGATGGTCGATTTCTGGATCCGCAAGTTGCAGGACGGCAGTTTGACCGAGGAAGACGAGATTCGATTGCTCGAATCGGCCAAAGTACTTGGCTGTGATCTGGGTGAGTACAAGAAGGAAGCGAGCGTCGATGAGAAAGTGCAATTGTTGAGCGTCTGGGAACATCAGCAGGAACGGTTCCTGTTGAAATCGATGAATTGTCCGCATCACGTTCAGATGTATAAGTCTCAGCCGCGCAGCTATCGCGATCTGCCCGTCCGGTTGGCGGAATTCGGGACGGTCTATCGTCACGAACAATCGGGCGAGTTGAATGGTTTGTTGCGCGTTCGCGGGTTCACTCAGGATGATGCACACCTGTTTTGCACGCCGGAGCAGGTCGAGGACGAATTTCGCGCGACGTTGGAGTTGACGCAGTTTGTTCTGTCGAGCGTCGGGCTGGACGACTATCGCATTCAGCTCTCGCTACGCGATCCCAACAGCGACAAGTACGTTGGCAGTAACGAGAACTGGGAAACCGCCGAGGCGGCTCTTCACAAAGTGCTAGTCGAAATGGAACTTCCGTTTGAACCGCAAGTGGGTGAGGCGGCGTTTTACGGACCGAAGGCCGATTTCATGGTCCGTGACTGCATTGGACGGGAATGGCAATTGGGTACCGTGCAACTCGATTACAACTTGCCCGAGCGGTTCGAGCTGGAATACATCGGCCCAGACAACCGCCCACATCGGCCTGTCATGATCCATCGGGCTCCGTTTGGATCAATGGAACGCTTCGTGGGCGTGCTGATCGAGCACTTTGCCGGAGCGTTTCCGTTGTGGTTGGCTCCCGAACAGATTCGCGTTCTGCCGCTGAGCGACAAGTCGCAAGAATACGCCGAACAGGTCGTCGATCAATTCCGCAACGCCGGTTTTCGCGTCACGGCCGATTTCAAAGACGCCAAGTTGCAGGCGAAGGTTCGTGATGCGCAGTTGGATCTGATTCCCTACATGGCATGCGTGGGCCCGCGTGATGCCGAGCAAGGAGCCGTCGATCTGCGAGACCGCATCGACGGGCGGTTGGGAGCCATGTCGATTGGCGATGCAATCGCCAAGTTGCAAAAGGAAGCCGATGACCGCGTCGTTCGTCAGGTCGTAAAATCAGAGTTCAGCTTGTTCGAAGACGAAGACGAAACTGATAACGAGTATTGATCGAAGGTGTCAGACGGATGGACGGTCCCCCAACATTCTTCTTCGTGATGTTTGGCATCGTGGCTCTTTTCATCGTTGGGTCAGGGATTGCGATCTTTATCTTTCAAGCGAAAATCTTCGGAAAGGTTTTTCGGATCGCCGAAAAGGAAATCGACCGACGAAACAAGGAGCTCGAAGGGTCCGCAAAAATCGAATGCGAGCATTGCGGGACACTGGTCACGCCCGGCGAAGATTGCCCGAACTGCGGTGCAGCAGCCGCGTGAGCGCTTCAACCTTGATGTTTTCAACGTTGCAATGCCGGCAACGGAATGAATTCCGTTCTACGGACGAGATGCCAACATCGCTCGTGATTCGTGGTCGCCGGTGACGATTTCGAAGCCCAAGTCTTCAATCATGCGAAAGTCATCTTCCGCCGATTGGCCTTTGGTCGTCAGGTAATCGCTGACAAACATCGAATTTGCCGGATACAGTCCCATGGCCTGCATGGAACGCAGATTCGTTTCGCGGCCTCCGGCAATGCGTAATTCCGTGTCCGGATTTGCGAAACGGAACAGGCACAGAACTTTCAAACAATAGCGCGGATCGAGTTCCTGAACTTCTTCAAGCTGCGTGCCGTCGATCGAGATCAAGAAGTTGATCGGAATCGACTCGACATCAAGATCACGCAGTTGCAGGGCGACTTCGACGACGTCGTCCTTGGTTTCTCCCATGCCCGTGATAAATCCGCAACAAAGTTCCATGCCGGCGTCGCGTGAAACACGCAGTGTTTCCAGCCGGTCATCGAACGTATGTGTCGTACAGATCTGGTCGTAGAAACCACGGCTCGTATTCAAGTTGTGGTTGATGCGATCGACGCCGGCGGCCTTCAACTGCTGGGCT
>CAUZVF010000160.1:0-8242 GCA_963582955.1 Planctomycetota bacterium | reverse complement strand
TGAAATCTTTTCCCGCGCGCATGAATCGTGGCAGTAACGGCACATAACGCTGTCGCCATCGACAACGCGGCAAATCCAAAACCGGCGATCGGACCGGTGAGCGCTTCACGAGCCATCACCAAACCGGTCGGAGTGAGCAAGCCCAACACCAACAGTATTTGTAGCCGACCCAAATTGCGGTGCGCCCGAAAAAAGCGGGATCGGCCACCGCTGAGTATCAACACTGCCGCGATGATCAACACGAAAGGCCCGCTGATGATGTGCGCATAGAACGCCCAGCGATAGATGCCGCCAAAGGTTTGTCGCCGGCCGGTTAAGAACGCGGACGCCTCGAAGTCCGCCGGGAAGTACCACTGGTACTCCCAGAGGATTCCGAGCAACACCCGTACGAACAGCACCGCGGCTGCCCACGCAACAAGCAAACGCAGCCTGCTTGTGCGAGTTGCGTTCATCACGTTCATCTTGTGACCCCCGACGTCAAGCCGACAGTTGGTCGATTCCGCAAATCCGAATTGATCCGATTATCATCATGTCCGACGATACCTTAAACGTACACACTGTATTGCAACTGAGAGCGGCAAAGCGCGAGCCCTATTCCCCTCAATTTACCGACGGCATTGTTTTGTCAAGTTATCAAGTTAAACGACGAGTCGGACAAATATCCGTTTTGGCCAGGAACCTCACGGTTCCCGCTAGCCAAAAGCAATGTAGTTCAAAATACCAGGCTAGCGGAAACCGTTAGGTTCCTGGCCCATAAACGGTTTCCCGAATGTTGCATCCAAAGTGAGTGGCATTGGGCTAGCGCCATTCCGCTCGCCTTCAGAAGATTATTCGACCCTGATGCGGCTCCGGGAACTGGAAGTGCTGGAGAAGCTCGCATCTCCTGTCGCGATTCGCGGCACTCAACCTCGGCTCACAATTCGAACCGAAACGTTCTGCTTAGATAGCGGTACAATCGCTGCGCCAGTGTTTGTGGAGCGACGTGGATTTTGGCACGGCCGGGAGCGCCGATGAGCAGGTGCTGCTCGTGATCGTCGAGCGAGACGCGGGCTTGATAGGTTGTGTTGACCGGACGTGTCACGCCGTTGTCGTCGACTTCGGTGGCGATGTCGTCGTGGGCGAGCAGTTCTTTCGGAGTTTCCTCGAGGTCCAATTCCGCGATCTCGATGATCGTTCCCCACAAAACGGTTCCCGGCGATTGGTCGAGCATGATCTCGACGCGCTGATCTTGGCCGACGAATTCGATATCGCTCTGGTCGATGATCAAATGCGCTTCCAAACGATCCGGATCACCGATCAGGCAGAACAGTGTGCCCGTTTCCAAATAACTGCCCTGATTGTCGTCATCGAGCGGCGTGCCTGACCAATGATTCAGAGCATTCGGCGGCGGGCGGCGCGTCATGTGGTGCGGTGGAATCACCGTCCCCGCGACGGGGGCTGTCAGCATCAGCCGGTCTCGATCATGTAGCCGATTCCGTAGCCGCTCGTTGATGTCTTGCAGCCGCTTCCGAGCCGTCGGGATTAAAACTTCAACGCCCGAATCGCTGACTCGCCGGTGGTTGAGGTTGGCAATTTCCAATTCCTGCTGATTTCGTTGGCCGGTCAGCTTTTCGATTGCGAACAACAATTCCAGATTCGTGAGCTGTGCCAGCGTTTGGCCGGCGGAAACAGTTTCGCCCTCTTTGACCGATTCGCTCAAACGGCCGTCCAAGGAAACGTAGACTCGTTTGGCATCCCTCGGTTCCAGGGCGACGGGAACGGTAATCCGATGCGGCCACGGAACCAAAACCACAATAGCAACGGCCGCGGAAAGACAGCCGGCGCGTGCCAGAAACAGATTCCACTTAATTCGACGGCTCATGGCGGGATCACGCAACAGTCGGATGAAACGATACGCGGGCGTCAACACTAGCCCCGCGATGACAACAACGGCCAAAAACTGAGCGACCAATTCCAGGCGATAGGGTTTTAGGAATTCGTGGACAATCCACAGTATCGCAATCACGACGACCCAGCGATAGACCGTTGACGCAATCGTATACACCACCAGCAGCGAACGGTGGCGTTGCGGCAGAAACCGCTCGCTGGCGCCTTCCAATCCCAGAAACCACTTCGCCAACCAGTTGCGAAACAACACGCTCGACTGCTGACGGAAATTCGGGATTTCCAGAAAGTCGCCCAGGATGTAATAACCGTCGTACCTTAGTAACGGATTTCCATTGAACACAATCGTACTGATCGAGCACACGATGATCATGTTCAAGCAAAGTGCGTGCAGCAATCCGGGGACGCTGAACCACCATAGAAACAGGCAGGCCGACGCCAACACCAACTCGACATACATTCCGGCCGCGCTGATGGCGATGCGATGCCACTTATTCGGCAACATCCACGAATCCGACACGTTGCAATACAGACACGGAGTAAACGCCAGCAACATGACGCCCATTTCGTGGCATTCGCCGCCGAAATGCTTACACGTAATTCCGTGCCCCAATTCGTGCAGGATTTTGGCGATGGCGATCGACACGGCAATCCACACGGCATTGCCGGGGTTGAGAAACGTCGTCAAATCGGGCAGCCGCGATTGCAGGGTCTCGAAATGAACGGCCGAGTGAACCACGGCGGCCAGCATCAACATCACACAAATCGCGACACACCATTTGGAATAGGCCCAGCGCACTTTTGTCTCAAACCAAACGAGGAATCTTTCCGGGTCGATACCTCGAAAGCGGATGGCCAGTATGCTGGAAAACTTCTGGACCAATGCCTGCCGGCGCATTCGTCCGCGGCGACCGAGCAATTCGCCGCCCTGTCCCACGGTTTCCGAAAACACCAAACCCTGCCGATGCAGCATTCCTAGGAATGCCTGTAACTGCTGCATACTGAGCCGCCGCGGCGAAAAACGCTGCTCGAAACGGGTTTGGATTTCCTGCAAGCTCGTCAATCCATCCAGCAGCCGAAAGATGAAGTATTCTTCTTCCCGTAATTGAAAGTACCGTAGCGAGACGGGGTCTTTGATTCCCCAATACGCCGTCCCTCCGTACCGCTGCGGATGGATGACCAGATCGTGCCGCATGCGGATCGGCAACGCTCGGAGTTCAGCGGTGATTTGAGACATGGTCAGCAATCAGCAGTCAGCAAACAGCGGTCAGCAATCAGCAATCAGCGCGGATTAAACTCATTCTTTTCCGATTGCTGACTGCTGACTGCTGACTGCTGAGAGCTGGAACTTCGTTTGGGATCGATGGTCAACGACGCTTTTAACCCTGGCCGCAGCCGCAAATCCGTGTTCTCGATCTCGGCCCAAAACCGCACTTGGCCGCTGACGGGATTGACCTCGGGGTGGACAAAGACAACGGAACCGGTGAACTGGGATTTCGGTTTTCCGGGCAGATCGACCGTCAATGTTACCGGGCGGCCCGCGAGGTCTTCGGCCAATTCAGACGCGTGAATAAATCCTTCGGCACGCAGGCGGTCGATCCGCAGGATTCGCATGACGGCCTGTCCTGGCTCGACCCATTCGCCCGGCTTGCGATTGATTTGGACAACCATTCCCGTCAACGGTGATTTGATTTTGTGCAATTCCACGTGCAACGTCGCCAGATCGTATTCGTTCTTTTTCATTGTCTTTGTGAACCCGGCGATCTTCTTTTCCAATTCAGACTGCTCGATGGAAAGCTCGGCCTGTTCTTTCAACAACCGCAGACGATCGAGTTCCGTATCGGACACGCTTTTCTTGAAGCGTTTGACGGCTTCTTCCGAACGCCGCAATTCGGCTGCCGACACTTGCAGCGATTTCTTCGCGGCTCGTATATGGACATCACTCTCGGCCTGTTCCCGCGCGGTTTCCAGCTCGATCTTACTCCGCTGCTTCGTCAACTCGGCTTCCGCATCGTCGATTTGGGCGAGCACATCGCCCTTCTTCACCAATTGAGATTCACGAACCGCGACGCTGGACAACATGCCCTGCAAGCGTGCCGTGACTTCGACTTGGTCGATCAACGTGATCAAGACCGACGAGACGTTGATGGAGTCCCGCGAAGGCGAAGGTTCGGATTCAGGCCCCATGAACAGTGCGACGAGCATCATGAATGTCGTTGATGTATTCATTGCTAAAAGAGTATCCGTTTCTGAATTGCTTCATAAAGCTCGTGGAACCAAACGTAACCAATCGATTGCTCGCCGCAATAAATTTTGGGAATCACGGTTGCACCGGGCCGCAATCTTGGAATTTTGTCGCGGTCGATCTTCACGGTCACCAGCACGGTCGGGCCTTCCTTTTCGTCGATCTCGGTTGTCATGGCGACAGTCTCGACGGCTCCGTGAAATACTCGGGCGGGATCCGTCTGCAAGACAAACGCAACGTCGAGTTCCCGTTTCAATTCGCGACGAGCCGTCAACACATGGCCAATATGATCGTCGGGTACGTGAATCTCGAGAACCCACTCGCCTTCCAAATCCGCCATCGTCATCAAGACGTCGCCACGTTTCACGGGGCGTGATTCCAACAATTGTTCGATCTTCCAAGTCAAAACGTGGCCGGTGATCGGACTGCGGATGTCAAGTTCCTTTTTTCGCCTGTCCAGGATGCCGCGTTGCTGCTCCAGACTGGCGATCAGCTTCTTGAGTTGTTCTTCGCGTGCCGTCAGTTCGTTGTATTTGTTGATGTCTTCCGACGTCGTCGGATTCATTCCTAGTCGAGACGCATGTGTAGTCGTAAGCTCCTGTTGCGCCGTTTGTATCTCACCCAACACGCGGCTGAATTCAAAATCCAATTCCGTGTCACGCAGTTTCACCAGTAAGTCGTTCTTGTTGATCTGCTGCTTGTGGTCGACGAGCAACTGGGCCACAACACCGTGGCTGCCGGCGAAGATTTCACGCCGAATTCGAGGCTGCAATTCTCCACGTCCTTCAATTTCAAAGTCGGCCGGCACGAAAACGAGTGCCAAAACCGCCGCGACGAAAAGTGTCACGAAGAATGCGGTTTTGGGAAGCTGACGAATACGTGTGTACCATCGCATACGCCCAATCACCCGCTGCAGAGACAACAACGGAATACTTTGATATTCCAGAGCGTTTGCCAACGCCAGTTCGGTTTGCCGGCAAACGGCCTCGGTCCGTTGCCGCAATGAGCCGTCAGCACGGTGGGTTTCGAAGCGTTCGATAATCAGAGCTCCGGCGAATTCGCGTCCATTGTTTTGCGGCCGAAGGTCACGCAATGGCACGATCGCCAGCATTCGTGCATGAGATTCGTCGACGTACGGGTTCAGCACCTCGCCAATTTCTGGTGGCAAATCCGAAGAATCGTCTTCGTACCATAATGGTTCGCCGGCCGACGCCGCCACTTTGACGAGCCGTTGCAGATTTCGCACGAGGTTTGCCCGGCGGTCGACGGTGTCGAGGCCGCTCATGGCCAAGAGCCGAAATCTTCGGCCGCGAAAAATCCCGATACTCAGCCGATCGCAACCGACCAAATGCCGGCCATCGTTTGCCACGGCATAGGCCGTTGCGTCGAGTTCCAGGCCGGTATGAACTCGCTCGGTAAACTGTTCGAATTTGCCCCACAATTCCGCGCGATCTCTGAGTTGCCGCAATTGCTGGTTACGATGGAAATCAGCGGCAAGCTCGCACAACGCAGTCAAGAAACGCAGATATCCACTTTGCGCGGCTGGCGAACCTCCCGTCCGTTGCAGAACTTCCACAATTCCAACTCGGGAATCATCAGCGATAATCGGGCACAACAACAGCAGGAATTCTGTGGGATTTGCCGATTCCTTGCCATTTTGGCTCAAGTCCGATGAACCGCTCGATCTTGGCGGCACGGCGGTTGGTTTTTCCGCCTGCAACACATTGATCAGAAGTTGTTCATGGTGCTGTCGTGAATTCTCGTCGTTTTCGAGATTCGAGCATCCGAAATTGATCTGAGATTCCAGGTTCAGTTGCTGCCGAGACCCAAGGTTCCAGACGGCTCCGCCAACCGCGCTGAGTACGCGGACGGCACGATCGAGCATTTTCGAATAGAAGTCGTTCGAAGTAATGTCGGCTTTCGATAGCTCGGCAACTTCGTGCACAAGCTCTTCGATTTCGCTCAACGCGGCATCTGGCGGCGAGACAGAGGCGGGAGGGCGGCCAGCGCCACTGGGGATTGTCGAAACATCGTCCGTCATGACCTCAATATACCTCCGCCTAGACAACGATGTCATCCATATTCTCTGAACTGATTGGGGTTTACATCGATTTGGCACCCGTGGCACCAAAGCAATCGGAATATCCCCGACACCTTCCGCCGACGCATCTTGTTTTCGATCGGGCAGTTACGCCAATCAGCGACCGACAGTGGGCAAACCGTCCACGCGAAATAGACACGGGATCACTTTCAGATTTTGCCGATAAATTGGGCTGTATTGGAATTAACGATTGAAATCCAGGCCGTCATTGGCCGATCAAAAGAGAGGAAGAATCTATTTGTAACGATTTGCGCGACCGATGAGTGATTGTTTGAACGGGCAAAGCTTCGGTTCGTACCGAAATTTGGAGGAGCGAACCCGTCACACAATGCGTGGCGATCGTTCCGATTAGCCGGCAAAAATTGAACGGGCAGAACTAGAAACTTGATGAATCAACGGCGTTATTCAAGGCTCGTGATCGTCGCATTGACGATGACGCTGCTTTCTGGATGCGGTTTCTGGAAATCGAGGCATTCCGTGCAGGAAGACCTCGACTTGGTGCAATACCAATACGCCGCCACACAGATCGATTATCCGTCACTGGAATCAACGACCGATTTGGAATCGACTTCCGTGCCGCCGCCGCTGACGATCGGCGACAACGTCAAATTGGATTACGTGGACCTACCGCTGCAAGAAGCCATTCGGCGGGCGTTGGTGAATTCGCCAATGCTCAAGGACGTCGGCGGCTTGGTTCTTGATTCGCCCGACAACGTTGTCACGGTTCAAGATCCCGCAATTCAGGAAACTGATCCGCGGCTTGGCATCGCGGCCGCGTTGAGTGCGTATGACGCATCGTTCGCTCATAGTACGTTTGTCGAATACAACGACCGCCAATTGAACAACACATTCTTCGGCGGCGGTACTCGGAGCCTCCAGCAAGACCTTTCCGTCCACCAAACTCAGATCAGCAAACGGGGAGCGACCGGTACCGAGTTCTCACTGACGAACAACACCGATTACGACCGCAACAATGCTCCGGGAAACCAGTTTCCCAGCGCGTGGAATACCAACATCGAGGCGGAAGTCCGACACCCGCTGCTGCAAGGCGGCGGCGTGGAATTTAACCGCATCGCCGGCGATAGCGACACGCCGGGAGTTCTGAACGGCGTCGTCATCGCCCGCTTGAACGTCGACATGAGCCTGTCGGATTTCGAAATTGCCGTACGCGATTTTGTCAGCAATGTGGAAAACGCCTACTGGGATCTGTACTTCGGATACCGCGATCTCGATTCGAAGGTTCAGGCGCGCGACGACGCGTTACGGACTTGGAACCTGGTCAAAGCTCTGTATGACAGCGGACGCCGCGGCGGCACTCGTCAAGCCGAAGCACGTTCCCGCGCCGAATATTACCGGTTGCAAGAACAAGTTCAAAACGCGCTGACCGGCCGTTTGCAGGAAGGCACGCGGACGAACAACGGCAGCCGTGGCGGCACGTTTCGGGCCATCGGCGGAGTCTATCTTTCGGAACGGCGGTTGCGGCTGTTGATGGGCGAATCGACAAATCAGTTGGCTTTGGATGGCAGCGGCGAGATGGTGCTGTTTCGGCCGTCGGATGACCCGGTCCAGGCGAAAGTCGACTTTCGATGGGAAGACAGCCTGATCGAAGCCATGACGCGCAGAGTCGAGTTACGCCGGCAAAAATGGAAGATCACGCAGCGCGAAAAAGAATTGCAGGCAAACCACAAATTCCTGTTGCCAAATTTGGATTTGATCGGACGATATCGCTGGCGTGGTTTCGGACGCGATCTGACCCGTCAAGGCACGGGCCGCTCGAAAAGTGCGTTAGAAGACATGGTCGACGGCGACTTTCAAGAATGGCAGTTGGGATTTGAACTTACGTACCCATTCGGCCGCCGTCAAGCTCATGCCGCGGTCAGGAATTCGGAATTGTTGTTGGCACGCGAGCGGACGATCCTTCGCGGCCAGGAACAGCAAATCGTTCACGATCTCAGCAACGCGATTGCCGAAGTCGACCGGGCACACGAAGTCTTAAAGACAACGTACAACCG
>CAUZVF010000159.1:0-8265 GCA_963582955.1 Planctomycetota bacterium | reverse complement strand
ATGAAGCTCAAAATACCAGGCTAGCGGGAACCGTGAGGTTCCTGGCCCCCATCAACGGTTTCCCGAATGTTGCATCTAAAGTGAGTGCCATTGGGCTTACGCCCCAGGCTATTCGCTGTCGTCCCTCCGGGACTTTCAATTGCGCAACTTCAAAACTTGCGCTTCCGGTTAGTATTTTGCGGAGTTGCGTCCTTAATGGCGCTGTCCAATTAGCTTGATTTGAAAATCCGCTGTAATTCTTCAAGAGACGTTGTGCCATCGGCAACCAGGCGGATTCCATCTTTTTGAAGCGTCAGCATTTTCTCTCTTCGCACCTGTGCACGAATCGAAGCCGGATCGGGTTTTTGAGATACGACCGCCTGCATGTCCTCGGTCATTTCCAGGTACTCGAACATCGCCACTCGGCCAATGTATCCGATTCCACCGCAAACACGGCAATCGAGTGGTTCGTCGTCTTCGAATTCCAGTTTGGGTTTCCGATACAAAACCTTGACATCCTTCGGCAGCCCGATCCGCGCCAGCAAGCGTGGATTCGGCCGATAGGCCTCGCGGCACTTGGGACATAATTTGCGAATCAGTTTTTGCGTGACGACGCCTTTCAATCCAGCGGCAACAGCGTCGGGGTCACCCACCCACTTGGCAATCTGTGCGACGACCACCGCGGTTTCCTTGGCCCGCATTTCCGCAATAAGGGCTACCTTGGTGCATTTACTGATTACTGCCTTCGCGGCATCTTCATTGCGAATCGGATTGAGAAAGATCACATCGGCTTCGACCCGAGCGATCCGATCGATCGTTGTTTCCAAATCGTCTTCCGGCTGGACATCGAATTTGGTGATATTGTGGATGTCGCGGCTGCCGGGATCAACAACTGTAAAAATGGTATATATAAACGAATCAACGCATTTCAACGTTGCGTATATCGTAGTCGTGGTCCCAGAAAACGGCGGGCCACAAATAATTAGAAGTCCTTCTTTTTCGCCCGTCACATCGCGAATTTTATCGCGCAGATTTTCAGGCATTCCGATGTCCGCGGGAGTGTGCAGATTGATGCTCAGATCGGTGGCACTGATTGTCAGCCGTTCGGCTCCGGGAGCAATCGGCTTGCTCTCGACACGCAGTTCGAATTTTTTTTCTTCAAACTCGGCTTTGATTCCGCCGGATTGTGGCTTGCTTCGCTGTTTGACGTCGAGGCCCGACAGTAGTTTGAGGATCTGAGTAATCGCCTGGGCACGGGACTTAGGAATGCGGCCGCCCGCGTACGAAATACCATCGACGACAAACGTGATGATCGAGCGTTCGCCTTTCGGTTCCACGCGGATTTGTTCCGCGCGCCGTGCAAGCGCATCGCTGATCAATTCTTTTGCGGGCATCAGTCCCGCACTCGCCAGTCGTGCGTTGGCGGCCAGGTTGGCGTTCTTGCCATTCAATGCACCTTGGAACATGACAAGTTCCAGTTCTTCTTCCTCGTCGTCGTAGTCGTCGTCGGATCGAAAAACCATCGATTACTCCGCTGTCCTATGTCTTGAGGCTCAGCAATTTCGAACCAAAATTGGTACGTGGCCATTCCTATGTAGTCCTGGTCGCGGCGTGCCGTGGTGACCAGTTCAAATGTGCTTGGGTCGGTCGCTGAATTCGTTCACAACAATCCATAATCTCTTAGGGTTTCCGAAAGGCTCTCTCGCTGTGATTCTTCCAACCGTGTCATCGGCAATCGCATTTCGCCCGAGTCGCGTCCCAGCATTTGCATCGCTGTTTTGATGGGAATCGGATTGGTGGCCAAACCCAACAAATCACGACACAGAGGAAACAGCTTGGCGTGCCATTCGCGCGCCTTGCTGATGTCTCCTTGATCAAACGCGTTCAACAAGGATTTCACATCCCGTGGGACGATATTCGCCACGACCGAAACGACGCCGCGTCCGCCAATCGCCAACAACGGCAGCGTTAGGCTATCGTCACCGGAAAGCACGGTTAGGTCGCTGAGTGCCAGAATCTGTGACGCTTGGTCCATCGAACCGGTCGCTTCCTTGATGGCCACGATGTTGGGAATTTCACCGATTCTCGCAATCGTCTCCGGCTCGATATTCTTGCCCGTCCGACCGGGAATGTTATACAGGATGATGGGCAGTTCGGTCGCTTCGGCGACGGCTTTGTAATGTTGATAGAAGCCTTCTTGCGTCGGCTTGTTGTAGTACGGAGCCACCAACAACGCTCCGTCGGCGCCGGACTTTTCGGCCTGCTGAGTCAAACGAATGGCTTCCGTGGTGCTGTTCGACCCCGTTCCGGCCATAACTTTGATACGTCCGGCCGCATGTTCGCAAACGATGGCATTCACGCGGTCGTGTTCTTCGTGCGACAGCGCCGGGCTTTCTCCGGTTGTCCCAACTGGCAACAGGCAGTCCGTTCCTGATTCGACATGAAAATCCACGAGATCTCGAAGAGCCGTTTCGTCAACGGCGCCGTCGCGAAACGGAGTGACCAGCGCCACTGTCGATCCAGCAAATTGTTCGCCCTTGCTGGCCATGAGATTCACTCCGGAAGAATTGCGTGTGTCGTGAACTGTCAGTCTCGATGAAATTGAAACGGCATTCGCAAGCAGGAATCAACGGTCTTTCCAATTGACACCCGAGAGTTGGGCAAGAGCCAATTCGAGTGCATGCGTGCCGTCGCGTCCGTGTCCCTGAGCTTGCAGGGCGAGATACAATTGATGGGCCAAGGCCAATCCCGGCAGTGAGAGGCCCATTTTCTTCGCCTCGGCCAGGGCAATGCCCATGTCTTTAATGAAGTGTTCGACAAAGAAGCCTGGGCCGAAATTGTTGTCCATGATCCGGGGCCCGAGATTCGACAGCGACCAGCTTCCGGCGGCGCCGGTTTCGACCGAATTCATGACGGTGGGAAGATCGAGTCCCGCTTTGTATCCGTACAACAGGGCTTCGCAAACACCGATCATATTTGTGGCGATCAACGTTTGGTTGACCATCTTCGTATGCTGGCCCGACCCGGCGGGACCTTGATAAACAATGGTTTTCCCCATCGCATCCCAGCACGGTTGCAGTGCTTCGACAATGTCTTGTTCTCCGCCGATCATAATTGATAGCGTTCCGTTTTTGGCTCCGACATCGCCGCCCGAAACGGGCGCATCAACACTCGCGACTCCTCTTTCTTTGCCGGCATTCGCGATCTCGACGGCCAGCGATGGTTCGCTGGTTGTCATATCGACCAAGACATTGCCTTCCTTCGAGCCCGCGAGCGCACCGTCGCCGCCCAACATCACCTCGCGTACGTCGCTGGGAAATCCGACGATCGAAAATACCACATTCGACGCCTGGGCAACCGCTTTCGGAGAGTCCGCCCACGTCGCTCCTTTCGCCAGCACGCCGTTCGCTTTCGACTTTGTCCGAGAAAAGACGGTGGCCGAAAACCCCGCATCGATCAGGTGGCCGACCATGCTCGAACCCATCACACCGGTGCCAATCCAGCCGAGTTTTGTTTGTCCAGGTGCAATCGTTAGTGCTGTCATGACTTTTCGGTTCCCCTCTTCAGCGGTCGCTTCTTGGATGAAACTTGCGTCGCGAAATGCCGATGGCTTTGTCAGTCCTAAAAACAAACAGAACACTAGTACTCTGTCGCAGCTTAAGATTAGGGTTGAGCAAGTCAGCCGTTTTGGCGATAGCCACGGTTTTTCCTGCATCAACCGTGGCTAGCGCCAAAACGGCTAATCCGAAAATCAAGCTGCGACAGAGCACTAGAATTAGCGGCCACATGATTATGGATTTGAGATGGGTTCGAAGTATATCGAACGGTTCGCACGAAGTCACTCGTGCGGTTGGCCCTGTTTTCGAGCCAGTTTTCGCGGATACGCACGCGGATCGAGTCGTGCGGACGAGAGAATCGACGCGGCTAACTAACTGTCAAAAGATGTGTTCCCAGCCACGCGGCGGGAGATCCGACATCCGGCCCGACGCGTTCCGCAATTGGCATTGATTGGATTCGGTGATGACGCCGATCTTCGTCAATTTGACATCGAATGGCTGATTGCTTAGCAAGCGCTGTCCATCGTCGTCGGAAACGGTGAAGAGCAGCTCGAAGTCTTCTCCGTCACCCAGCGCCCGCTCGATCGGTGACTTGTCATTTTTGACCGCATCACTGATCGGAACGGATTGCTCGTCAATGATCGCGCCGACGCTTGATTCGTCAAGGATATGATGCAAGTCCGCCGCGAGTCCGTCGCTGACATCGATCATGGCATGCAGAGCAACGGTCTCGTGCAGCGCCAATGCTTCGGTCACTCGCGGCTGGAAAGAGAAGTGCTTCCCCAACAGGCTGCCACCAAAACTGCCGGTGGTCATGATCCAATCGCCGGAACGGGCACCTGAACGCAGTACGGGTTCCGAGCCGGTCACCTCGCCCAGAACGGTGACGCTGATCACGCTCGGACCATCCCAAATGTTTGTATCGCCGCCGGCGATGGCGACATCGAATTCATCGGCCAGCGTCTTCAGGCCAGTGAACATCTCTTTCGCGAAGGCTGTGCCGTGGTTCCGGGACAACGCTACGCTGACGACGGCGGCTGTCGGCCGGCCGGCCATCGCGGCGATGTCGCTCAGGTTGACGGCCAACGCCTTGCGTCCGATATCCGCCGCGGCAACATCGGGAATCCGAAAATGGACGCCTTCCAGTAGCATGTCGACGGTCACGAGCTGCCGGTTGCAGTCGGATATTCGCAGGCTGGCCGTGTCGTCACCGATGCCAACGCTCAATCGGTCATGTGCCGACGCTTGACTCCGAAACCAATCGATCAACGAGAATTCCGCGTTGGGACGAGACACGATCGAACAGCCTCAAGTGGAAACAAGCTTCATTCAAATACGATGAAACTGATTCTAAGCGAGCGGCAGCGCAATTGCTAAGACGCAAACAGCCCCACTGGCATGACCAGCGGGGCCGTGAGAATGCAAGATGATCGAATAATGCCAGCGGGTTGCTATTTCTTTGAAGCGACTTGCAGATGCCCGTACAGTGTCTCGTCGCCGCGAAGAATGTAGAACTTCAAGGGGCTGAAGACCTTCAGTTGTGGATGATCCATGACGTAGGTCAGATTGTCGAAGTTGACAGTCTCCCAGATATGTAATCCAACCAGAATATCGCCGGTGGAGATTCCATTCTTAGCGGCGGAGCTTTGCGAGCGAACACCCAGGACTCGCATTCCACCACGGTATCGGGGCGACACCAAACCAATTTCCTGTTGGCCCAATTTTTGAAGCCGGATGCCGAACAGGCGCCACGCCCGTTCCGACGGTCGTTCCGGATTATTCGCCCGAACGACAGTCGTTGTTGGTGCCCGGTCCAAGGCGGCGAGCTTCAGCTTGAGTGTCTGTTCTTTTCCATCCCGGCGTATGAGGATGTCGACTTCGTCACCGGCCTTGCGTCCGAGTAATGCGCGCTCGAAGTCAGCAGCGTCAACAACATCAGTGTTCTCGACCTTCACGACGACATCTCCCGACTTCAGGCCGGATTTCTCCGCCGGACTGCCAGGACGCGACGACTTGACTCGCAGCTTGCGGACCTTTTCGGTCTTGATATCGGTGGTCATCAATCCGTGCGAGGTTTTGTTGAGCTGTTCAATGCTCAACAACTGCGCGATCACGCGGCGGGCGTCATCAATGGGAATCGCGAATCCGATGCGCTGGGCACCGGCACGGATAGCAACGTTGATACCGACAGCCTCGCCATCAAGGTTGATCAATGGGCCACCGCTGTTGCCAGGGTTAATGCTGGCGTCTGTTTGGATCAAGTTCTTGTAGGACTGTTTTTCGTTGACTTCGACGTCGCGGGATAGTGACGAAACCATTCCGCCCGTCACGGTGTCTTCATATCCAAATGCATTTCCAACGGCGATGACTGTTTCACCCAACATCAAGTCCGAAGACGTACCAAACGGCATCACTTTCAAGGGACGTGTCGGATTGACCTTGATAATGGCCAAGTCGTGGCCGCGATCGTACGACACCACTTGAGCATTGTAAGAACTGCCGTCATACATGGTGACGCGCAGGGAGTCGACACCGTCGACCACATGGTGATTCGTGACAATATATCCGCGTTCATCGATGACGATGCCGGTACCCATGCCGTTGACTTTGCGGCCCGGCTGTGACGAAAACAGTTCACGGTTAGTTTTCGCGGTTTTTTCACTATGGATATTGGCGACCGAGCTACGGGCGCGTTGGATTGCTCGCACCGCCGGCGTCATGCGCTGGGCAGACGCCGCACTCGCCACCGCCGTCAACACAAGAAACATCGCCACAGCACACATCCCAATGCGAACGATGCGAAACGTCGTGTTTGTGCTGAGCAATTCTTCGGACTTTCGGCGTTGATGGGCGCTCTTGGGGTCCAGAAAAATGAACGATCGGTTGCGCTTCGTCATAGGTGAGTGGATCCGTTGCAGGGGCGTGGCAAGTTGTATTGGCTATTCCATCAACGGTTTCGAATGCGCTCCTTCAGCTTTCCGTACCTCCGAAAATCGGCTACCCCGCGCACCCATCTTGAAATCGTGTGTCGGATTACGCATAACTTGCCTAGCTGGAACCCGGTCACAGTTTTGACGGCTGTAATGGTCTCGGCGGTCGCGATTGCCTGGCTCGCGTGTCAATTTGCAATAATGACTGGAGTCTTGGATGCACGGGAATCAATCACGGCGAAGTGACACAGACTTGGGCATGGGCTTCCGACGATCCCGCCACGATTAGCTAGAATTGCGTGATTTGCGACAAACAAACTTTCACCGAATTGCACCACGAGCTGCCGCCAATCGCACAGATTTCCGGCCGCGGCCTACAATCCGTCGAACCGGAAAGGTTTGCCAAAATGTCACGACGTGAACAACTGGAGCAAATGCTCGCTGCCGATCCGGAAGACGTCTTCCTGCAGTACGCGGTCGCGATGGCCTATTCGTCGGAGGGAAACGAAGCCACGTGCCTGCGACGGCTCGATACCCTGATCGAGAATTCGCCCGACTATGTCGCCGCGTATTTTCAGTCAGGACAATTGTTGGCGGGGGCAGAACGCACCGACGAAGCACAGTCAATTCTTCAACGCGGTATCGCAGTCGCGAAACGTGTCGGCGACCAGCATGCCGAATCCGAAATGCTGGGTTTTCTCGAAACACTTTGACGGGGCCATTGCGATCAATAGAATCGTCGAGATGTTTGAATTCCCGGCCCCCTACGACGAATCCAGTTTTTACGGTTCTCCGTTTGTCGAGCTGTTAAGTCAGCTCTTCGAAACAACATCCGAACTCGAGAACAATCAAACATGGCCGGGACAACAGTTCGGTCAGCTTGCCGCTGCGGATGTTTTGCGGTGGGTCATTCCCGCCGAGTGGGACGGATCCGATGTTTCGGCCGAAGAGTTGATTCTCGGTTACGAAATGCTCTCGCGGGCATGCTTGGTGACGACGTTCGTGCTGACGCAGCGTAACGGAGCGTGCCAGCGAATTGCCGGCTGCGATAACGAAGCACTAAAAGCCGAGCTCCTGCCGCCGTTGGCACGCGGAGATCTCTTTGCCACGGTCGGTATCTCGCATTTGACGACGTCGCGTCAGCATTTGAAAACACCCGCAGTGCAAGTCGAGGTGACAAACGACCAAGTCATTATGTCGGGGACTGTCCCATGGGTCACGGGCGCGAATCATGCTGATTATGTCATTACCGGAGGCACTTGCCCGGACGGCAAGCAAGTGCTGATTGCGCTGCCAACGAATCTGCCCGGGGTCACCGTTGGCGATCCGGTCCGTCTGATGGCCTTGAATGCATCACAGACCGGTCCCGTGCAACTTGATACAGTCGAAGTCGACAAACGATTTCTGCTGGCGGGACCTGCCGAGCAAGTCATGAAGTTGGGCATCGGCGGCGGAGCGGGGTCGCTCACAACGTCAGCGCTTGCATTGGGAGCAACGGCCTCATCATTGCATTACATCAAGATCGAAGCCCGGCAACGCCCCGAGCTGAATGAGACATACAACCCGCTGCTCGCCGAGCACGACGCAATCGCAAGCGATATGCACGCCGCCGCAAGTGGTGGCGATGCGACGGAAAACCCCAACCTGTCCGCCGAGTCGATACGCCAGCGAGCAAACTCGTTGGTATTGCGCTCGGCCCAAGCCTTCCTGGCTGCGTCCAAGGGAGCCGGTTTCGCCGAAGGACACCCGGCCGGACGAGCGGTGCGCGAAGCCATGTTTTTCCTCGTGTGGTCATGCCC
>CAUZVF010000158.1:0-8285 GCA_963582955.1 Planctomycetota bacterium | reverse complement strand
CAGAAACGATCGGCGATGAATCTGGGACAAAGCGGCAGAGGGGCAAAGTGATAAAGATGTTTTCATGGGTCGTCGGTGTCCTTGAGGATTCAGTCGTCGCACGCACTCCGTGATCAGTCTCCCTTTGCCCCTTTGTCTCTTTGCCCCTTTGTCTCTCAATTCCTGGTGATCGTCTCGTTCAAGTTCAGGATCGCACGGGCCACGGCAGTCCAGGCGGCGACTTGAACGGGTTCAATATCTTTTGGACTCGCGGCAATCCCATTTGTCAACATGGCCTTCGCGGCTTCCGGCTGGCTGTTGTAGTGCTCAAGATTCTCGCGCAGCAATCGGGTCAGCACGCCGATTTCTCGCTTATTCGGGTTGCGAGAAAGAACCTGCCGCCAGGCCCAGCGTATTCGACCATTGGTGTTGTCGGCAGATTGAATGATGCGTACGGCCAGCACGCGCGCGGCCTCGACATACGTTGGATCATTCAGCAGCGTCAGCGCCGCTTTGGGAGTATTCGACACGGGCCGCTCGGCCGTGCATTCTTCGCGGCTGGGTGCATCGAATGCCAGCAAACTGGGATGCAAAAACGTCCGTTGCCAGTGCGTGTAAAGTGCTCGGCGATATTGGTTCTCGTCGGTGTCGTTCTTCCATTTCCGTTGCGGAAAGTTGAGATGTTTCCAATAGCCTGTCGGCTGGTACGGCTTGACACTGCGTCCACCAATCTTGCGCACCAACAAACCGCTGACGGACAACGCGTTGTCGCGAATCATCTCGGCATCAAGCCGCCAGCGCGACTGCCGGGCGTAAAGCCGATTCATTGGATCAAATTCCGTCAATCTTTTGTTCGTTAGAGACGATTGGCGATAGGTGTTTGACGTGACCAGCAGTTTGATTGTGTGTTTCACATCCCATCCACTGTCGATGAACTCGATCGCCAACCAATCGAGCAGTTCCGGATGAGTCGGCCATTCGCCCTGTGCTCCGACGTCATCCAGCACCTTCGACAGGCCCGCAGCGAAGAACATTTTCCATAAGCGATTCACAAATACCCGGGCAGTCAATGGGTTGTTTCGCGAAACAAACCAATTCGCCAAATCGAGCCGGTTCAGACGACGCGCTTCCACTTGTTTCATTTGTAGAAAGTCGGGAATCGCCGGAGTGACAATTTGACCCGTGCGATCCAACCAGTTGCCGCGCGGCAGAATTCGCATTTCACGCGGCGCGACGGCGACTGTTATCAAAGTCCGCGTGAATTGCTTTTGGATGGCATTCTTCTGAGTTTCGAGGCTCTGAATCTGAGATTTCAGATTCTCAATCGCTTCCGATTCGTGTTTCTCACCGAGCTTCGATAATGCAGCGGTTTTGTGCGCAATCTGTTTTTCGAGTTGCGCGAGCTGCATTGCTTGTTCGCGTGAAGGAACGAGCAATTCGGGGTCGCGACGTCCGCCTCCGCCATATTTTCCGATTTCTTTGATGTCCGCGAAGAATGCGGCGAAGCTGTAGAAATCTTTGGTTGTGTACGGGTCATACTTGTGGTCATGGCATTCTGCACAGCCTAACGTAGCTCCCATCCAAGTACCGGCCGTCGTGCGAACCCGGTCGGCGGCGTACTTTTCCAAGTATTCGCCCGGTTGGGCTCCGCCTTCTTCGGTTGTCTTATTCAATCGATTGTATCCCGTTGCGATGATCTGTTCGGTCGTTGGATTCGGCAACAAGTCGCCGGCGAGTTGCTCGCGCGTGAACCGATCGAACGGCATGTTGTCGTTGAACGCATGGATCACATAATCGCGGTACGGTGAAATGTGGTGTTCGTTGTCGCTGTGATAGCCTCCCGAATCGGCGTAACGGACCAAGTCGAGCCAGTGCACGGCCATTCGCTCGCCATAGTGTTTTGAAGCGAGCAACCGGTCGACGACTTTCTCGTACGCTTGTTCGCTGTGGTCGTCCAGGAATGCATCGACTGCCACGACCGACGGCGGCAAGCCGGTCAAGTCAAAGCTGACTCGGCGGATCAATGTGACGCGGTCGGCCGCGGCTGACGGTTGGAGTCCATAGCCTTCGAGTTTGGCGAGGATGAAGCGATCGATTTTGTTGCGAATCCAATTCGTCTGTTTGACTCTTGGCGGATCGGCACGGCGAGGCGGGATGAAGGCCCAGTGTCCCTGCCATTTCGCTCCTTGTTTGATCCAGCGGCCAATCAATTCGATTTGTTGCTTCGTCAGTTTTTTCCCGCTTTCGGCAGGCGGCATGCGAGCGTCGGGATCGGTTGACGTGATCCGTTGATACAGCACACTTTTCGCAGCGTTACCGGGCACGAGTGTTCGCGTGTCATCGTCGAGTTTCTTGAATGCGGTTTTCTCGGAATCCAATCGCAGATCGGCCTCGCGCGCATTTTTGTCGGGGCCGTGACAGGCAAAGCAGTTCTCGGCCAGGATCGGACGAATGTCGCGGTTGAATTCGACTTCGTCCCCACCGGCAACAACTGCGACCGTCCCGCCAAGAACGGCAAACAGCCCGCAAAGTGGTGCTACGATTGTTGTCTTCGACAATCTCATACTGCTATTGTCGCGCCAAATGTTGAAACTGTCAAAGCGATCGACGCTTCGTTTAACCACGAGCCGAAGGCGACTGCGTGTTTGGAATCCGATTCACGCGTTGAAGCGCAATCGCCTTCGGCTCGCCGTTAAACGAAGCAACTATGTGTTCCCCATTTCTTCATCGTTCCCACAATGACTCCGTGCTGTGGATCATTGAATCGAGGCCGTGTTCGTAGGGCTCTTTGGCGTAGGTGGGTTTGTTGCCGGTCTGTTCCAATTCAGCGATCAGGTCGCCGTCGGCCGTGCGGCCTTTCAGCCGTGAGACGAAAATGTCTTGAAATTGAAAGGTGTTGTTTTCGTCCATTCCACAGGCTTCTGTAATGCGGGTGATCTTGCGCGAGCCGTCTTCGGCAAAGCGCGTGATTTGAATGATCAGATTGATGGCCGAGGCGACCTGGGCGCGCGCGACGTAAATCGGAATGTCGATGTCGGACATCAACGACAGCGTTTCCAGGCGGACCATCGCATCGCGCGGAGATGTGGCGTGTACCGTCGTCATGCTGCCCGAGTGGCCGCTGATCATTGATTGCACCATGTCCAATGCCTCGCCGCTACGGACTTCGCCGACGATGATGCGGTCGGGACGCATTCGCAACGATGCGATGAACAACTGCCGGATTGTCACGCCGCCACGTTTGTTGGTGTCGTCCTGCTGAGATTCCAGGTACAGGCAATGTTCTTGGTCGAGTTTCAGTTCGGAACTGTCTTCGATAACGACGATGCGTTCTTCTTCGGGGATTGCAGCCGAGATGGCGTTTAACAGAGTCGTCTTGCCGGTGCCCGTCCCGCCGGCGACGACGATGTTCTTTCTCAGTCGGACGCTGAGTTCAATGAATTCCTTGGCTGCCGGTGACATGCTACCGAAGCGGATGTAGTCGTCCATCCCGAGAATGTCGCGTTTGAATTTGCGGATCGTTAGGTACGTTCCTAGTCGCGCGCTGGGTGGGATTACGGCATGCACGCGGGAACCGTCAGGCAGACGCGCGTCAAGAATCGGACGGTCGCGATCGATGGCACGTCCGACATATTGAGCTACGTTGTGAACGGCGGACTCTAACGCGTCCTCGCTAGCGAAGCTGGCTTCGGTTGTGTAGAGACGACCATGACGCTCAACATAGATGGTGTCATAACCGTTGACCATGATCTCGGTTACGGAATCGTCCCGCAGGAATTCTCCGATGGGACCGAGAAAGTATTCAATGCTGGCTTCGAAAATCGCTTCGCGCGACATGGCTGTTCCTCGGTGTGCGGACTGGCATGGGTCAGCTTGCCGGCGGAACGCGAACGACAACGCGCCGGCAAGCTGACGCATGCCGCTAGCCTTTGGTTTTTCGTCTTCCTCGATTTTACAGAAGCAAACGAAGGAAACCGAGGATTCATTTCGTGGCTATCTTTGTTTCCTTCGTTTGCTTCTGTTCCATCATTCAACCTACCGACTCAAGCCAGACCGCTGTGCCGCAGCAGTGCGTCGGTGTTGGGTTCGCGTCCGCGGAATTCCTTGTAGATTTCCATTGGGTGTCGGCTGCCGCCTTGGGCGAGGACGGTGTCGCGGAATCGGCGGCCTGTCTCTCGGACGACGTCTTCGTTTTCGAGTCCCGCTTCTTCGAAGGCGCTGAATGCATCGGCGCTCAGCACCTCGGCCCACTTATAACTATAATAACCCGCCGCGTAACCTCCCGCAAAAATGTGTTGGAAACTGCACAGCGACCGGTCTTCAGGCAATTGTGGCAATACCGATGTCTTCTCGCCGATCGACCGCTGGACATCGAAGACGGACTCGTGACTTGACGGATCGTAGTCATCGTGCAGATACATGTCGGTCATGCCGAACAGCAACTGTCTGAGCATCAACGTTCCCGCGCGGAATGTGCGGGCCGCTTTCAGTTTCTCGAATAGTTCATCGGGCAGCGGCTCGCCGGATTCGTAATGGCCGCTGATTTCCATGACGGTGGGTCGATGATAGCACCAGTTCTCCATGAATTGGCTGGGCAGTTCGACGGCGTCCCATTCGACTCCGTTGATCCCCGATGCGTCGGCCTCGTCGACTTTCGTCAGCATGTGTTGCAGGCCGTGACCGAACTCGTGGAACAACGTTTCGACTTCTCGAAAAGTCATCAACGACGGGATATCGCCGACCGTCGGCGTGCTGTTGCAAACAAGTTGCGCGACCGGCAATTGAATTCGATCGCCAATCCGGCGACGTGTCAGGCATTCGTCCATCCAAGCTCCGCCGCGTTTGTCTTCGGGCCGCGAGTACGGGTCGAGAAAGAATGACGCAACGTGATTTCCTTCTTCGTCATGGATCTTGAAAAACCGTACATCGCTGTGCCAAACATTCGCTTCTTCGTCCGCGGCGGAGACGGTGATGCCGAACAAACGATTGACCAGATTGAAGAGGCCGGCTAAGACCTTTTCCAGTGGAAAATAGGGCCGCAGTTGTTCGTCGGTGTAATCGAACCGGGACTCGCGCAGCCGTTCGGCCCAGAATGCGATGTCCCAATGTGCCAACGGTTCGTCGCTGCCGCGATCGTTCGCGAGTTTCTGACAATCGTCCAGATCTTGACGTCCGGCTGTCAGTGATGCGGAACGCAGAGTTTCGAACATGTCTTCGACCGCCGCGACGTCCGGCGCCATCTTTTCGGCAAGGCTGACTTCGGCGTAACTTGCATAGCCGAGCAGTTCGGCCTGTTCTTGTCGCAGTTGCAGCGTCCGTGAAATTAGCGGCGTGTTGTCTTTTTCACCGCTTGACGCGCGTGTGATGAAGGCTCGATAGAGTTTCTCGCGCAGGTCGCGGCGCGTGCTGTGTTGCATGAATGGCATGAAAACTGGGATTTCGAGACTGATGCGCCACGGGCCGTCTTCCGGAGTCGCTGGCGTTCGCCGGGTGTCGTCGCCGTCGCCTGTTTGGGCGTTGTTGAATGCCTGTGCCGTCAATTGCAACAGGCTGTTTGGCAGGCCGGCGACTTCGTCCTTTTCCGTCAGGTCTAATCCGAATTCCTTTGTTTCGTCGAGGACATTGTTCGAGAACTGTGTGCTGATTTGCGACAGCTCTTGAGCAATCTCGTTGAAGCGATTTCGCTGCCCGCCTTCCAGGCCGATACCGGCCAGCTCGGCGTCGAGCAGTTTTGCTTCGATGATGCGATGCTGCGTCTCGCTCAATGATTGCCAGTCTTCGCCCGCCTTGATTGCCTTGAGAGCGTGATACAGCGGTTCGCTCTGTTTGAACCGCAGGCCAAATTGAACGACCTCGCCCAGAACAGTTTCGTAGGCTTCACGCAATTCGGGTGAGTTCTTGACTCCGAAGAGGTGCGTGACCGGTTTCCAGGCATATTCGAACGGACGGTCAATTTCTTCGAGCGGTTCGATGACGGCCTTCCACGTTGGTGTCAGGTTTTGTTCCAGATGAGTCAGTTGTTTTTCGGCGTCCGTGAGTACCTGACGCACGGCCGGCACAACATGAGCCGCTTCGATTCGGTGGTACGGTGGCAGTCCGCTGGTGACGAGTAGCGGATTGTCGGCCAAGCCGGTCGTTTGATCGCTCATCGTTTTTGGATTCCATTCGTGTGAGGTTGGCGATTTGCCTGCACGTTCTAAACGGAGCTTCCGGCAATAACAACCATGATGAGCGGACCCCCCAAACGATAATCCGCACGATGCGATCTAATTGGACGATTTCCGTGCGTGTCTTGGCCAATATTGGTTCCGTACCCTTGGCGATCAGCGTGTTTCCGGGCAAAATGGTGCATCGGTCAAGTTTCAGTTAGGAGAATCCAATGGGACTGTGTTCGAGACTTATGTTGCTTGGGGCATTATTCGTCCTTCCACACATTTCCCACGCCGCGGACGCCGAGAAGGAACTTCCGGCGGGACACTCATCGCATGGCGAGGCGTTCAACGAGGGGCCACGTCAACGCGCCTATCTGATGGGCGGCACGGGCAAAGTCAACTTCTCGGTTACAACCAAGAGCGAAGAAGCCCAGGCGTTTATCAATCAAGGAGTCGGACAGCTCCACGGATTCTGGAACTTCGAAGCCGAACGCTCGTTCCGTCAGGCTGCCGCGATCGATCCGGATTGTGCGATGGCCTATTGGGGCATGGCCATGGCCAACATCAACAACGTTAAACGCGGCAAGGGATTCATTGCCGAGGCCGTCAAACGCAAGGACGGTATCACCGACCGCGAAAAGTTGTACATCGACGCCGTCAACGCCTACATCAAGGCTGGGTCCAAGAAGAATAAGGATCGCAGTCAGAAATACACGAAAGCCTTCGAGCGTATTTTGTATAAGTATCCCGACGACATCGATGCCAAGGCATTTCTCGCACTGCAAATGTGGGTCGGTCGCGGACGTGGCATATCCATTCCCAGCTATCTGGCCGTCGATGCGTTACTGCAACAGGTGTTTGAAATCGAACCCATGCATCCGTGCCATCATTATCGGATCCATCTGTGGGACGGCGAGAAGCCGGACGTCGCTGTTTCGTCGGCCGCCCTATGCGGCCAGGCGTCACCGGGAATCGCCCACATGTGGCACATGCCGGGACACATTTTCTCAAAGCTCAAACGATACAACGACGCGGCTTGGCAGCAAGAAGCATCGGCACGCGTCGACCACGCCCACATGATTCGCGATCGCGTGGTGCCCGATCAGATCAGCAATTTTGCTCACAATAACGAGTGGCTGATTCGCAACCTTACCAATGTCGGCCGCATTCATGATGCCGTCGATCTGGCCAAAAACATGATCGAATTGCCGCGTCATCCGAAGTACAACACATTGGCCCGTCGCGGCAGCACGAATTACGGGCGGATGAGATTGTTTGGCGTGTTGTCGAAAGCAGAACTCTGGAGTGACCTGATCCAGTTGGCCGACACCATGTATCTGGAACCATCGACGGTGGTGAAAGAGCAGGACAAGCGTCTTCGGGCTTTGGGACGGGCTCATTTTCACTCTGGCAACATCGACGAGTGCAAAGCACAACTCGCATTACTGGAAGGTCGGCTCGCAAAGCAAAAAGAAGCGCAGAGCAAAGCCGAGGCCGCGGCGGAAAAGAAAGCCCGCGCGAAGTTTGCTCCAAAGAAGCCAAAGAAGGAGGACGACGCGAAGAAGGAGGACGACGCGAAGAAGAAGGACGACGCGAAGAAGAAGGATGACGCGAAGAAGAAGGACGACGTGAAGAAAGACGATGATGCGAAGAAGGACGATGCGAAACCACCGGCTGAGACCGTGGACGACAAAGCGGCAGAAGCAAAACGAAAAGCCGCGGAAGCCAAACAAAAGGCGGCAGACGCCAAACGAAAGGCCGCGGAAACCAAACGAAAAATCGACGAAAAGAAAGCCGTCACCAAAGCCCGCGCTAGCGCGCGGCGGCCGTTCACGGCTCGCGTCAGCGGACTGCAAACGGCTGTCAACGAGTTGAAGGGTCTGTTGGCCTGCCACGACGGAGATTACAAAACGGGATTGCCTTTGCTGAAAAAGATCCGTGATACGTGCCCGAGTTTTTTGGCACGCATGCAATTGAAATCCGGAGACAAAGCGGCGGCGGAAAAAACCGCGCGTGACTTTGCCAATAAACGACGCAAGGAAGTCCTGCCGCTGGCGAATCTCGTCGACATTCTGTGGCAGTGCGAGAAGCGCGACGCCGCCACGGAATCATTCAAGCAACTGCGTGATCTGTCGACGGCGATCGATATGGATA
>CAUZVF010000157.1:0-8285 GCA_963582955.1 Planctomycetota bacterium | reverse complement strand
AGAACTTCGTTCTGTCAGAATTTACAGAACTCGATTTGCAATTAGCTTGCACGCTACCACCCGCGAAGTGAATTGTCAACGAGAAAACCAGGCAATATCGAGAAGCCGATACTTGTCGGAAACCGTACGGGCACAACGACTTGGGGATTGTAATCTGCACGCTCATGGTCAGCGCCATTTCAAAGTTGAATACTTGGCTTGTTGCAAATCGGTAGCGCGGCTGAATTCGATTTGGCTAAGTTGCTCGAACGAGTACGGTATTCCGAGTACAGTCGAAATTGTGCAGCCGAGATCGTTGCCAAGACCGTTGAAAATGGCTCCTTTCAGCGCTGAAGTCATCGCCTGTGTCAGGTCGAGAATTCCGGAAATATGGGGGGCGTGTGCCGATTTCCGCACGATGATGCTGCCGTGTTGCAAAACCGCCCCACGTCGGCGGCGTTGGGCGCTACCGACAATTTTTGACCCGTTTAGCACAATGTCATTGCGATCTCCGCGGGAGAAGCAAAGAAAGGCATCTTGATGGCCGGAATGTGGTTTGCCACGCAATGCGGCATCGATTCCACCCAAGGCAAGCACATCGATTATCGCGCTGTGAACGTGTTGGTAGAGTGCTTGTGGCTGCCGCGCCAAAGCGTGGCGCGCGGGAACGGCGCATGAATAAGTTATCTCGTGGTGATGGAGTATCGCGCCGCCACCCGACAACCGCCGTACTCGCGGTAACGAATCGAGAGACGGCGCAGCGGTTTGCACATCGGACTCTTGAAAGTAACCCAGCGACAGCGTTGGCTCGGACCACTGATAGACCCGCACGGAACACTGACCGCGTTCAATGGCGCCTTCCAAGAGCACCTCATCGACCGCCATATTCCAAGAGCCGCTGTGGGGTTTAGGCTCAATAAGTAAGCGGCCGTCGTTCATGCGAGGTGTTAACTGTCTGAACTCGCGGACCATTTGAGCACTGGCTTGCGTGCGGCTTGAACGTCGTTCGGCCGGCTCACCGGCGTGGAATGCGGTGCTTCATGGAGGAATGCGGGACTCTCGCCAATAATCTCTTTAATGGCGTCGGCGAATGCGTCGAGCGTCTCCTTCGATTCGGTTTCGGTGGGTTCGACCATCACGGCTTCCGGAACAACCAATGGGAAATAAACCGTTGGTGCATGGAATCCGAAGTCGAGCAATCGTTTGGCGATGTCCATTGCCGAGATGCCGTGCTCGCGCTGAATCTGTTGGGCCGATGCGACGAATTCGTGCATGCAAAACTCGCCATGAGGAACAGGCAAGGTGTCTTTCAATTTTGCCATCAAATAGTTTGCGTTTAGCACGGCGTTTTCCGAAACCTCCCTCAGTCCCTTCGCGCCCAGTGTTCTCAGATAGCAGTACCCTCGAATCAGAATTCCGACGTTGCCGAAATACGACCGAACGCGACCGATCGACTTGTCAGGGTTCCTCAACTGATACGCCAGTGTGTCTGAATCCGATTCGGACCTCACCACGACGGGACCGGGCAAGTAATCGGCCAGAAAATCGCGCACGGCGATCGGCCCCGCTCCGGGACCACCAGCGCCGTGCGGACCCGTAAACGTCTTGTGAATGTTGTAGTGCATCATGTCTCCGCCGAAGTCGCCCGGCCGAGCAATGCCAAGAATGGCATTCATGTTGGCACCATCAATGTAGACGAGTCCGCCCGCATCGTGCAGCATTTGTGAAATCGTGGCGATTTCCGATTCGAAGAGTCCCAGTGTGTTGGGGTTGGTGATCATGAAAGCAGCTGTCTGGTGATCCAAACGCGACTGCAATTCTTCGAGATTGACCAATCCGTCGCTGGTTTCCGAAAGCTGAACGCACTCGAAGCCCGCGATTGCCGCGCTGGCCGGATTCGTACCATGCGCGCTGCTGGGAAACAGCACTTTCGTTCGATTTTCGCCCTTGTCCCGAAAATAGGCCGCGGCGACCAACAACGCCGTCAATTCACCTTGCGCACCGGCCGCGGGCTGAAGTGAAATTGCCGGCAACCCGGAAATCTCGGCTAGCATTTCCTGCAGTTCGAACAGAATGTGCAACATCCCCTGATTCAACTCGTCAGCTTGATACGGATGCACGTCGACAATGCCGGCCAAGGCACTCAAACGTTCATGCCGCTTGGGATTGTACTTCATCGTGCAACTACCGAGCGGATAGAAGTGCGTGTCAACCGACATATTGAGCGTCGACAAATTCACGAAATGACGAATGACATCGGGTTCACACAACTCGGGTAACTCTGAAAGTTCGTCGGCGAGGAATTCCGCCGAAATCATCTCTTTCAGCGAACATTCAGGTACGTCGCACGGCGGGCATACCGCCGCCCGCCGTCCCGGCTTCGAGAGTGTAAAAAGGAGTTCCGTGGCCTGTCGATTCTTCATACTAATTTCCGAATGGGATCGACCTTTGCTTGTGGCGTTTTTAATCCGAATCCGACGAGATGGAAACGGCATCAACCAGCCGGTCGATTTCCTCTTTCGTGCGATTTTCGGTGACGGCGACCAAGAATGCTTCGTTCGCGGCGACGCCGCCGAGATCGCCAAACTGCCTTAATGCAGGTCCGACGTCGAATCCGTTCTGACGAGCTTTTTTGATTACCGTTTCCGCTCCGTCGCGGCATTGCAGAACAAACTCTTTGAAAAACGGACGCTCAAATGCCAGCGAGATGCCGTCGATGGCCGACAGCCGATCGGCGGCGTAATGTGCCTTGCGGCAGCATAGTTCAGACACTTCGCGCAAACCGTGTTTGCCGAGCAGAGTCAAATAGACCGTCGCCCGCAACGCCAATAGTCCTTGATTAGTACAAATGTTGCTAGTCGCCTTTTCGCGGCGAATATGCTGTTCACGTGCCTGCAGATTCAGGACGAAACATCGCTTTCCATTTCGGTCAACCGTTTCACCAACCAACCGGCCCGGCATTTGGCGGACGTATTTCTGCCGGCAAGCCAGTATTCCAAGAAATGGCCCGCCGAATTGCATGGGAATCCCGAGTGATTGTCCCTCGGCAACGGCAATGTCGGCTCCGTAATCGGCGGGACGCTGCAGTAGTCCCAGGCTGATTGGATCGAACGAAACGATCGACATCGCTCCGTTGCGGTGAGCAATTTCGCTCAGTTGCCCGACCTGTTCCAGGCAACCAAAGAAATTGGGATGTTGAAAAATCACACAGGCTGTCTGGTCATCGACGGCTGCCTCGACGTCCGCCGGATCGGCCGTCCCTTGCGGAGTGGGAATTACTACAACCGTACAGTAAACATTATCGACGTAGGTGGCAATGATCTGCCGGTATTCGGGGTGGACGGAACCGAGTATCACAACCTTGCCGTGACGCTTAGTGATGCGCATCGCCATGAAGGCGGCTTCACTGACGCTGGTACCGCCTTCGTACAGGCTGGCATTCGAAACATCCATGCCGGTCAACTGACAGATCAACGTTTGATACTCGAAGAACGCCTGTAAGCTGCCCTGGCTGGCTTCGGCTTGATAAGGCGTGTAGGCCGTGTAAAACTCTCCGCGCGAGGCAATTTCATCGACGACCGCCGGCACAAAGTGATCGTAGACGCCGCCTCCCAGCATGCAGATGCGGTTCAAGCCGCCTCCGTTGGATGCCGCGAGTTGACGCATGTGCGCTTCGAGTTCCATTTCGGTCAGCGCGCCGGGCAGTTGTAAGTCGCGGTTCAACTGATTTGAGCTGGGAATCTGTTGGAACAAAGCGTCGATGGAATCAACGCCGATCGTTTGCAGCATTTCCGTTTGCTGATCTGGTGTGTTGAAGAGGTACGCCATTCGACTGTCTCGATCCTTGTCCGTTAATGCCGGGACTCGCCCGCGATGGCAGAGTCAACGCCTAGGATGGTGATTTGGCTAGTGCGTCTCGTTTGCGCAATGTGCTTTGTAGGCGTCGGCATCCAGAAGGCTGTCGAGCCCCGCTGCATCCGTGATCCTAATTTTGATCATCCAGCCACGGCCGAATGCGTCTTCCGAGAGAGCATCCAGGTCATCGGGCAGCGAATCATTTACCTCGATGATTTCTCCGGAAATCGGTGCATAGAGATCGCTGACAGCTTTGACGCTTTCTACTTCACCAAACGTCTCGCCGGCATTCAGCGAACTGCCTACGTTTGGGAGGTCGATAAACACGAGGTCGGTCAGCGCTCGAACTGCAAAATCAGAGATTCCGACAGTCGCGGTGTCTCCATCAACATGCAGCCATTCGTGTGATTTGGCGAATTTCAACGTAGTCAGATCCATCGGACGATTTCCTTCGAGCAGCGTTGTTCAGTCGATTCTTCAAACAGCATCGCTTTCCAATTCCGTGATTTTGTCGACCCGCCGGGCGTGTCGCCCGCCTTCAAATTCGGATTTCAACCAGATGTCGACCATTCGGTTGACGAGCTGTTCGCCGAGCAAATCGGCCGAGATACACAGCACGTTTGCGTCGTTGTGCAGGCGACTCATTTGTGCCGTCAGGTCGTCGTGACAGGCTGCCGCACGCACGCCGTTGAACTTATTGGCGGCCATGCACATACCGATGCCGGTTCCGCAAATCAGGATTCCGCGATCCGCATCGTTGTCGGACACGGCGGCCGCGACCTTCGCGGCAAAGTCCGGATAGTCGACGCTCTCACCATTTTCGGGACCGAGATCGACAGCTTCGTGGCCGAGATTTGCCAACAGGAACAAGATTTTTCCTTTGACTTCGTACCCTCGGTGGTCGCTTGCGACGGCTATTCTCATGAAAACTCTTTTGCAAATTTCGTTATCTTAATTCGATCGAGGACACAAGTTCGGTCATGTGTCGCTCAATTTCGTCTTTGCATCGTTGATATTCGGCCAATCCGCCGCCGATCGGATCGGAAATATCAGATCCATCGGCTGCCAGAGTGAAGCTCTGATTCTCGACGTTTCTGCCGCTCGACGCGATCGCACTGAGATGTGATTTTGTCATTGTGTACACATGATCGACTTGGCCCAGCAGTTGCGCGGTCAAAGGCTGACTTGCATGTGCGGAAAGATCGATCCCCATCTGCCCTAGAATCTCCACGGATTCCGGACTCGCCGGTGCGCCGTACCCCGCTGCGATGCCAGCGGATAAAGACAGGTATCCTTGGTTGACCAGCTCGTCCTCGGAACATTGTAATCTCTCTGCCAACAATTTGCGAAACAACGCTTCCGCCATTGGGCTGCGGCATGTATTGCCAGTGCAAACAAACAAATAAATCTCGGTCGCCAAACGCGAGATTGTCTTCTCGGACACGACGCCATCGCGGACCAAAGACCACTGTTCCGCAGCGACATCAATGATCGTACTGGGTTTTCGATAGCGGCAGGGACCATCATCGATGATCATCTTCAAAGCATCCCCAAGTTTCTCGGCATCGATTTCCGCCGCCGAGCCCGCGGTTTCGGCGTCATCGTCCGGCTCGGCTGAAAGGACGAGTGGAGCTGGCAACAACTCAAGAATGCTGGTTGCAATCGGATTTGCCGAGACGCGGAACCGCATGGAATTCGCGTCAAACAGCGCTTGCCGTGCGGTTTTGGGAAGCGAGGCCGTCAGTCCCGTCTCGTTCTCGGTGATCTCAAACCCCAACGTGACCGGACCGGGCCAACAGCGTTGGCTCAGTTTTCGACCCAAACGAGAGATATTCGTGACATAATCGCGGACTTCTTCGCAGCTCTTTACTGCCAAGACCGGTCGATTGAGCGGGTCGGGACCCGCCAAATCGAGCAAACTCGCGACGGCGTCTTCGTTCAAACCAAAGGCCGCAACGGCATACACCGTATCCGTCGGAATCGCCACCAATCCGCCGCCGGAAAGCACTTCGACCGCTCGATGGATGACATCGCGTGGATCGGCGGAAGCTCGAAATTCGACAACCTCGGGCATTGTGCGAGCATTCTTGCTATCCTGACGCGTCAAAACGTAAAGCTCAGCGAGTCAAGACGTTAGGCTACGGACGGGACGTTCGGACTTGAAAATATGACTATAGCTTGCCGAGATTGGCCCTTCAAGCAGTGTGTTTCGATCGCTCAAAGTGGGGATTTCATGCCAACATCTGGCGGCTTTTTACTAATTCCGCTGTCAAACAAATCTTGCAAACTTACTGATACGTTTCGCCGAAGTTTCCTGTAAGATAAGGAATGACAAGAAGATATGGAGTCGCCAAGCGAATTGACAATTGCGGTCAACATGCTTACGAATGCACATAGACGATGTGTTGATTGGGAACCGTGCGATCAAGAAGCCGGCGTCCGCGGCGTCCAACCCTCTCAATGTGCAGCGACACCAGACGAAACAACGATGGACCCGCGCTGACAAGATTGCAACGATCGTGACGGAAATGACGACTGCCCAACCCGCGAGAAAACGTTCGAAGCTGAAAAGGTTGGTCGAGTTCAAAGGCATCCGGCGAGTCAGCTTTCAAAGATACCGTGATCGCGTGCAGCAGTTGTATGACGGTCCGGCCGGCGCGGTGCTTGCACTTGGCAGCCTGGTTTCGCTGCACGAACCTCTCGTCGGACACATGTTGCGGAAGAAGAAATTCGACGTCGCACGATTCCAGAGCGTCCTCGACATCGGTTCGGGCGCTGGACAATTGCTTGGCCACTTGCTGAGTCATACTGACGCTTCCACGCGGATTGTCGCGTGTGACCTGTCCCACCAAATGCTGCGGCGCGCAAGAAATCGAATCAAGAACGACCGCCCGGTTTACGTAACGGCCGACATCACCCGTCTTCCATTCCAAGATAACTCGTTTGGTTGTGTCACGTGCGGATGGGTCTTGGAACATCTGCCTGACCCGCAACCAGGTTTGAAGGAAATGTGCCGCGTTTTGCGGCCGGCCGGTAGCATGCTGTTGCTGGCAACCGAAGACACATTGACTGGAGCCGTGGTGAGCCGGACGTGGAAGTGCCGCACGTACAATCGCAATGAGTTGAGAGATGCCTGCGAGTCGGCCGGACTTCCCTGGAAAGACGAACTGTGGTTCACTCGCGTCCATAGATTTTTCAAGATGGGCGGAATTCTCGTCGAGGCCACGAAGCCGGCGCCAATTCCAGAATCGGATACGACCGTCGAATTGACGCCTCAGTCGGCGTAACGAGTCGGATTCCAATCTCGCGCCAGCTCGCACAGCGTAGTCAGCGTCTGTCTGTTTGCACTACAGGCCACAATTCCTGGCAGCCGCAGCATGTCGGCGCGGTCGTCGTTCCACAACTCGCTGAAATTCACCGGCTGGCGATTGTGGACCCAAACAGCATCGCCGCAAAAAATACGGGTGATCTGCAGCGATGCGGGAAAGTCGTAAATGTTTGGCGAATGAATCAGTGAGCCGCCAAATTCACCGCGTGCGAGCAGCGGATAAATGCTGCCTGGCATCTCGTCCGGAGCGACGCCTTCCAGTCCCGCGTTCGTGACTTCTTGGGCGTTTGCGGAATCATTCTGTTGAAAACCGATCAAATAGATTCGCTTCGAATCTGGCCGGACAGCCGGATCGATCATCGGAATTGCATCCAGTGCCTCGCGTGCCGGCCGACTGGGATTGTCGGGACCGCAAATGATCCGGTCTCCGATCGCCTCGACCCACGAACCATGCTCACCATCTTCGGGAAGATACACGAGCGTATAATGCACCGTCTCGACGGACCTCAGATTTAGCATGACGGCGTAACCGTCTCCCGAACGGTCGCGGTACATTTTGGTGCCGTCAATGGGATCGAGTGCGATCGTGAATTCGCCATTCGAGGCGAATCGATTCAGGTCGCCGGTTTCTTCTTCGGCCTCCAACCGGCATTCCCGAAAGATGGGATCTCGGTCGCGCAGCGCGGCGACCAGTAATTCTTGGACGGTCAGATCAGCCAGCGTCAGCGCGTCGGTATTCGCACTTCCCGATGACTTTCCGTCCAACGAAATGTTGAATCGACGTAGCTGCCGGGCAATGGCTCCGCCCCATCGCATGACTTCGGGAAGGTGAGTTGCCAATGCGGCTGTGAGTTGTGTCAGTTCCATCAGTACTCTCGCAATCTTGAATTCGAACGCAATTCATGGATGATTCGAGACAGGCAAATGAGAGTTTCTCAGGTGCTCGGCTTTTTTGAAAAAGCCGGTTCGATCTTATTCTGCTATGTGTTTTTCGACAATCGAACTGATCTTGGCAACCACAACCGTACAAAGGGATGACCGATGTCTGACCTGTTTCTTGTTTCTGCACTACTGTCAGGTTGCGTCGGTGATCCGCACCCGCTGGCGGCGCCGGGCGTTACCA
>CAUZVF010000156.1:0-8299 GCA_963582955.1 Planctomycetota bacterium | reverse complement strand
CGGCGACGACCTTGCCACTGTCGAGAACGATCGCGACCGTGCCAAACCCTTTGGCGATCTTCGCGTTTGGCAACACGATGGATTCCAGAAGATGCCGACGATCGATCTTCCGCTCGGGACTGGCAACTTTCGACAGGTCGGGTCCCGCAGAGCCGCCGCGATCGTCGATTTTGTGGCAGCGAATGCATTGCGCCGAGACATGGCCGACAAAGATGTCGCGTCCAGTCTTTGCATTGCCTCCAGTCAGTGCAACACGGTAGGAGGCAAGAGGATCAGACTCGTCGGCCGACGCCTTGAACTGACGCATCGCCGCCTGACGTGATGCGTTGGGCGACGCCGTGAACGCCTCGATCAAGTCGAGCTGCAGCGAGGCTGACGCCTTGCCCTGACTAAGACGGTCTGCCCAATCGTCAAGCGTTTGACCGGCTGCGGGCGATTTCAAACGTGCGAGCGAAGCAATCGCTCGTTGCTTTTCTGTGATTTCGCTGTTCCGATCGTCCAGCAGCGTTGAAAAGATCGATGTGGCGCGGGCTTCGTCTCTGCTCGCCAGCAGGTCGCGCGCCTCGGCGCGTAGTTCCGCGCTATCCGTAACAAGCAGCGAATCAATGATCTCGGAAAGTTTGCCATACTTCCGGTTTTCCAGCAGGCGAAGCGCGGCGATGCGAACGTCGGAGGAACGGCTGGAATCGGCGACCCAGGCAGCGAATGCGCGATCGTCTGTTTTGACGTCGAGCGCCGTCAGCAGTTTCGTGACAACTACCAGGAGATCAGCCGGCGCGGTCGCCAGAAGCTTCGATGCTGAGTTCTGAACTGCATCGCGAACCGTGGACGGGTCACGAGCGGCAATGGGTTGCCAGAAGCCGGTAACTCGGTCGCGGTTTGTCGGCCCCTGCCAGACGGACAGAGCGGAGACTGCTTCGGTGCGAATGACCATTGGCTGCCCGGCGCTGGTCGCGATGCCGATCACCGCTTCTACGTTGGTGCGACCGCCCAACTGAAGGTTGGCGTTGATGATCCGCCGCATGAGAGGCACAACGTTCTCGCCGGACGCGTTTTTGAAACGCCCTGCGAGATTCGCGAGTTTGTCTCGACCCGTCGTCAGCGGCAGATCATTGATCGCTCGCGCGGCTTCCGTGACAATCTCCAATCGGGCGTCGTCCAGGAACTGAGCGATACGCGGATCGGACCAGCGACGCTGCACGAGTAACACCGCCATTCGCACTGCCGCCGACTTATCGCCGGCCCACTGCTGCACGCGTTCGCGATCACCGATTTGCTCCAGCGCCACGACGCCAGCATGCGAGAGGTACCGATCGTTCCCATCGTTGTCACGGAGCATCAAGATGACCGGATCGACGGCGTCTCTGGACCGCAACGCCCCCAACGCCAAAGCCGCAAAGAAGCGAACTCGCGGAGTTTCATCCGCCAACAGGTTCACAATTGCGCTGGCGGCGGGCTTGTAGTGAGCATCGCCTAACACGCGCGCCGATTGAGCACGGACTTCGCTGTCTGAGTCCTTCAGCAGAGCGAGGACGGGGGCAAGGGCTTTCGGAGCAATTCGTCCAATCTGGCCCAGACCCCAGATCGCGTGAAGTCGTGCCAGTTGGTTGTCATCACGGATGGCGATCCCTGTGAAAACCTCTGCCGACGCGTTTCCGCGCTCCGCCAGAGCAAACTGCGCACGCAGGCGAACTCGCATATCGTCATGATGGAGCAGCGACGCGAGTTCTTCCGTCGTTCGATGACGGAAGCCTTTTTGAAACAGCGTGCGAGTTTCGACGATTACCGGTTCGCTGAGACGAGTCTTGTCGAAGATCGTATAGATGCGTCCGCCGGATGTGTCTCTCTTCCAGGGGCTGGTTGGATAGTCGACAATATACATCTTTCCGTCGTAGCCGAATTCGACGTCGCTGGCCTTGATCGGCTTGCAGAAATCGTGATGATCCGTAATCGTGAATCCCGCGCCTTGCTGCTTGACAGCGAACGATTCGACACCACCGATGTTGCCTTCGTAGTTGCAATAGAAGAAGTGATTGCGGTAGCGAGGCGGTAAGCTCGTACCCGACGTAAACACAAAGCCCGAAGGCCCCGAACCAATCTTGCCCACTGGCGGAACAATGAATGCAGGCTGCAGGTCGTGCTCAAGATGCCACATCCCTTCTGCGTGCCACGGCCCGGTCAGATAGGGCTTGGCGATGGTCTGGTAGGCCATGTTCCAGCCGCTGTCGCCGCCGGGGACGACGTAGACCAGTCGCGAGTGATCGCCCTTGTCGCAATTGTTGTCGTCGGCGAACACGTTTCCGTACTGGTCGATCGCCAGTTCCTGCGGGTTTCGGAGTCCCTGGTGAATCCGTTCCAGCTCCGTCCCATCCGGATTGCAACGATAGACGGCGCCTCGTCGGGGATTGGAAATCGTCGTGCCTTCCTTCGTCACGACATGAGCTCCACGGTCGCCGACGGAAAAGTACAACTTGCCGTCGACTCCCCACACTAGCCCGTGCAGGTCGTGGCCATAGAAGGCGGCGTTGACGCCAAAGCCGGTTAAGAGCGATTTCTTGTGTTCGGCCTTGCCGTCACCGTTCTTATCTTCCAGCAACCAGAGGTTGGGGATGCAGGTGTACCAGACTTTGCCATCGCGAGCGATCAAGCCGGAACCCAGCCCATCGAGTGGACCGTCAAAACCATCAGCAAACACACGCGACACATCGGCCCGGCCGTCGCCATCTTTATCTTCCAATCGCCGCACGATGTCGGATTTCTGCGTAAACCAGTCGATGCCTTTGTCGAACTTGCTGGCCCACTTCTTCTGCATCGCCAGCCGATCCTCAAGCGTTGTGATCTGCAGGTCGTCCTCCAGCATGAAGTTGTGACTACGATTCTCTGGAGTGCCTGCGAGGAAACGATGCTCTTCGGCAACATAGACTCGCCCCTGCTCGTCGAGACAGATGGCGACCGGATTGATCAGTTGCGGCTTGGCGGCAAATACATCAATGGAGAGGCCCTCGGGAATGCGAAATGCAGCCGCCGCCGTTTGCGCGGCAGAGAACCCGCTTTCCGCACCCGACTCGTTCCGTCGTGGGACACGATACTGAACGGCCGGTATGTGTCTCATCTTAGCGCCGGGCACTTGCCACTTCAGAGACAGCCGGGCGGCATCCTTTGCAGCCAGATAGCTAATCCGAATTGGATGAAGGCCTGCCTGTAAGGCAATCTCTCCTGACAGAGCCTTTGAGCCTGCGGTGTATTGCGAATCGGCGTCAATTAAGAGGGCGTCGTGCAGGCGCACAACAGCCTTGCCGTTAGTGGTCAAAGCAAAATGGTACACGCCGCTCTTCGGTACGCTCAGATACCCGGCGAATTGCTGTGCTCCAGCAGTAGCGTCCAGCCCGATGACCTTGCTTTGACCGGAAGGCTCTCGTTGATCGAACTGAGGCACCCAATCGAAGTTGCCGGGGTATTCGCTGCGGATCAAACCGGGACGAGTCTCGACTCCTGCCAAAGCAGGTATCAACGCGTCGTCATAAGGCCGCTTCGCCAATGGGTCGGTGCGACGTGAACGCAGCACCGCCGCTTGAAACTCTTGTTGGGTTGGCACGCCGGGCTTGCCCGCGAGGTTCACCGTTTCCTTAGGATCATTCAACGTGTGATACACTTCAAACCCGCTCTGGTGATTCTTTATATCTACGCGCACGCCCTTGTAGTCGCCAATCAGCACGCTTTGCATCTGCCCGTGCGGTCGGCCGCGCCGGCTGGCTTCAAATTCCATGTAGTTCGGTGTCGCTTGGCCCACCAGGAACTCGGTATAGACGGTGCCCCGAGGCTGTTCGCCTTCGCCGGTCAGCGTGGGGACCATGGAAACACCGTCACTGACGGCTGGAGCCGGAACACCGGACAGATCACAGAATGTCGCCATCCAGTCGTGGAACTGAGAAGCGGCCGTCGACTCGCTTCCCGCCTCAATCACAGCGGGCCAACGGACAAAGGTCGGCATCCTCACCCCGCCTTCCCACAGATCCAGCTTGATCCCGTCGTAGCGACCAAAGGTATCCAGATAATCGGGATGGTAAAAACCCACCTTGTCCAGGCCAGCCTCACGCAGTGTCCCATTGTCGGAGGTCAGCACAACGAGTGTGCGGTCATCGATCTTCAAATCCTTGAGCAACTGAATCAAATCGGCAAGTGCATCGTCCAGACGCCGAACCATCGTGGCATGGCGCCGGGCATGATCCGGCCAGGGCTTGCCGTCATCCCCCACCGCATTGGCGACCTCGGGATGCATCCCTTTGTCGACCGTACCCCTCGCCGTGTTGATTTGCCCATTGGCAGCATCGTCAAGCCACTGCACACCGCCGTTCAATCCGCCGCCCGGAGGATAGTTGCCCTTAGCCGTCAGGTGAGAGGTCGTGGGAATGCGTAATCCTGCATGCGGCGCCGTATAGCACAGAATAGGTAAAGAACGGCTGTTTCGGATGTGCCTGCTGATGAGCCACAATCCACTTCTTGGTGCGCGCGGTCAACAGATCGGTTGAATAGCACTTCGCCAGGCGATCGGTCACATCGACGAAACCGTCGTACAGCGGGCGGTTGCCCAGTTGGGGATAGTGATAGTGGGCATCCCGATGGGCCGTGTAACCGTAGAAGTAGTCAAAACCTCGGAGCGTGGGGTGTGACGGGTTGGTCTTTGGAGAACGGTCGCCGCGAACCGGTTTGATTTTCAGTTGGAACGGCCCGCCCGCCATCCCCCACTTGCCAATCGCAGCCGTGGCGTACCCCGCCTTCTTTAGAACCGAACCCAGGGTGTGCCCATCCGGCAGTTCGGCATCGAACTGGGTATTGCGTCTGACACAATGGCCCTGATGTCTCCCCGTCATCAGAGACGACCGGGATGCCATGCAGGATGGGGCCGGACAATAATGCCGGCTCAGAATCATCCCCTCCTTCGCAAACCGATCCATGTTCGGTGTCGAGAACTTCTGCTTTCCCTCGCGCCCGTTTTGCCAGAGCACGCCGATATCACCGGCGCCCAGATCGTCGCACAGAACGAAAATGATATTCGGCCGGTCAGCCGCCATCAGAGAACTGGCCACCAGAAGCCAGGCAAAAACAGCGGCGGTGGCGCGTGTGAAAATCTGTCTGCTGTTGTGATGGTGCATTGTTATTGGTTCTCACGATTGCGTGAGGGTCTCTGTTTCCAGAGTATTGTACGATATTTATGACGAACTCCACAATGCGCCGTTGTCGACTTGTGGAATTTGTTGTTGATCGCATCAGCATTCCAACCGTTTCAACCGTACCATTGCCAAATCGTTCCCGCATCACATGCTGTTTCGCGAATCGGCAGCTCGCCATAGCGAACAGGGAATTCAATTCTTCTCAGGGATTGCAGCTTCGCGACGCACTCGAATGGGCCGAGCCGACACGACATGACACGTTGTCTTTTGAAGAAACGACAGATATCATGAGTACTTGTCCTTTGCCGCATGTTGCCGAGGCAACGTTGCACCAGCCTCCCGACTGACCCGCCTGACGTAAAACTCTCGAACAATTCGTCACAATTGGAATTCGCAAGCAAAACTCTCGGCTAACTATCGAGACGCTTTGAATCGTGACAACTCATGGATGAAGTTGAACAACGAGTTTCCGCATGAACCCCACTCAGGTTGATCCATTGATTGAACGCCAATTTTCAGTTTCCGTGGAATCGGAAGCACTGTCTGACTTCGATTTTCAGCCGCGGACACGCGTGATTTTTGGTGCCGGTTCCCTGGAACGGGTTGGCGACTTATCGCGTGAATTGGGCGGCGAACGAATCTTCTTGGTCACCGACAAAGGCTTGAAAGACGTCGGACACGAGGACCGTTGCTTGGAATCTCTGCAGGCCGCCGGATTAGAAGTCACCGTCTACGACGACGTTCATCAGAATCCGACAACGGAAGATGTCGGCCGGGCACTGGAAACCGCGCGGGCCGCGGATGTGAATCTGATCATCGGACTGGGTGGCGGCAGCAGTATGGATTGCGCGAAAGGAGCCAATTTTCTGCTGACCAACGGCGGTCGCATGGAAGATTATTGGGGCGTTGGCAAGGCCGCGAAGGCGATGCTGCCGATGATTGCCATCCCGACGACGGCCGGTACGGGCAGTGAAGCGCAGTCGTTCGCGTTAATTGCAAGAACCGACACGCACATGAAGATGGCCTGTGGTGACAAGAAAGCGGCGTGCCGGATTGCAATCCTTGATCCGGAATTAACCGTGACGATGCCAGCGTCCGTCACAGCTGTGACCGGAATCGACGCGATCAGTCACGCAATCGAAACCTATGTCACCAAACCACGCAACCCGATTTCCCAGCTCTACGGAAAGCGGGCATGGCGGATGCTGTCGCAGGGGTTTCCGCGCGTGCTGAAAGAACCGGACGACATCGAAGCCCGTGGAGCCATGTTGTTGGGTGCGCACTTGGCCGGCGCGGCGATTGAAAACTCGATGCTCGGAGCCACCCACGCATTGGCAAATCCGTTGTCCGCGCATTACGGCATGACACACGGAATCGCGATTGGCATCATGCTGCCGCATGTCATTCGGTATAATTCTGAAATGGTCGGCGAGCTGTACGATGAGCTTGCCGTTGAAGCCGGTTTGGCGAATTCCATGGCCGAGAACTCCAGCGAATTGTTGGCGGAATTCGTAAAGTGGACGGTGGCCGAATCGGGGTCGCCGACAAGTTTGTCGGACTGCGAAGTCGATCCCAACTTGTTCGATCAAATGTCGCAGGAAGCGGCCGTCCAATGGACGGGTAATTTCAATCCTCGGCAGGTCGATGCTGATAGCTTGAAGGAGTTATACGAATGCGCTTTTTTAGACAACGGCGTGAATTCTTGATTCAATCGGCCGCGCTTCCCATCTCCGGAAGCTTGCTGGCGTCCGCACTTGCGGCGGAATCCAAAGAAAAACGCGCCAAGCCGAATGGCAAAGTCAAATTGGCCGCACCGAGTCGCACCAGTTGGGCTTCGTTCCGCAACGGAAACCAACAACTGGGCGTCGCGACCAGCCAACTGCCCGAAAAGCTGGAATTGCTCTGGAAAGTCCCCGCCAAGGACGGAGTCGTCAACACCCCCGCAATCGTCGGCGACCGGGTTTATGTCGGAGTTCTCGGTGGCGACCTGATCTGTCTGAGTCTGAAATCCGGTGAGCAAATCTGGAGCTACCGGTCGATCGAAAGTAAAAACCCCAAGGAGTTTGCGCCGGGTTTCCAAGCATCTCCGACAGTCACCGCCGCCAGTGTCTACATTGGCGATGAAGACGGTTGGTATCATGCTGTCGATCGCGCGACCGGCAAACAACGCTGGAAATTTGAAACCAAAGGTGAAATCGTTAGTTCGACTTCAATCGTCGGCGACCGGTTGATTTTCGGCTCGTACGATTCCAGTTTGTACTGTCTCAACGCAAAGGACGGTTCAAAGGTTTGGCAAGTGGAAACGCAAGACCGCGTCAACGGTTCGCCAGCAGTTTCTGGTGACTTTACCTTCGTCACCGGATGCGACGAGCACCTCCGTGTGATCAATATCGAGAGTGGGCAGGAAGAGTACGCCATGAATCTCGAGACGTACTTGATTGCCTCACCCGCGGTGATTGGCGACATGCTCTATGTCGGGACGTACGCCGCTGAAGTCATCGCGGTCAATTGGAAAGCCCAGCAAGTCGTCTGGCGGTATAAAGATCCGCAGCGCGAGTTTCCCTACCACGCATCGGCCGCGGTGACCGACCAATTTGTCGTCGTCGGTGGACGTGATAAACAACTGCATTGCATTGACCGCAAGACGGGTGACGGAATCTGGGTCTTCCCAACTCGCGGTCGAATCGACAGTTCGCCGGTCATCGTCGGTGACCGCGTCTTTTTCGGTTCAAGTGATAAGAATCTGTATGCGGTCAATCTGAAAACCGGCAAGCAGATGTGGAAATTCCATGCCGGCAATCATATCACCGGCTCACCGGCTGTTGGCGAAAATCATCTTGTGATCGGTTCGGAAACCGACGACGGTTTCATCTATTGTTTCGGAGCAAAGAGCTGAATTGAACTCGCGTCTCCGACTCGGCACTACAAACGACCAGGATTTGCGCGGGCCGTGTACAATGGAATTCACGCAGAGTCGCGGAGATCGCAGAGGTTCTTACTGGAAGACTCGTTTCTCAGCGATCTCCGCGCCTCTGCGTAAGCTTTCATACGAATGCGAATCACGTTGTGAGTCATTTATTAAAGCATGACAACTGACACATCCAGCACGACGGAAGTCGGCAGTTATT
>CAUZVF010000155.1:0-8313 GCA_963582955.1 Planctomycetota bacterium | reverse complement strand
TTCAAGGCATCCATGTTGGCTCTCCAAAAAGCCAACATTCTCTACTCCAATTCCCTGCGAGAAAACCACCACGGACATTAAATTCCCGGAAGAACCTAAATATGATCCAACCGAGTCTGGAAACCTCGCCGCGCAATTTCTCGACGGCGGCGTCCGCGAATTTTCCCGAAGTTGATTTACGCGGTTTCGGCGGCATCGGGCCGGCAGCCGACGGGGTGATCAACACAGTTGCCGTTCGAGGACGTCCCTGGGTCAGGTAGCGATAGAAGTCGAAATACGTAAACGGTTGCGGCGGAAGGGTCAGGACGACCGACTTCATCTGCGCCTTTGTTTTCTCACTGGACGGCATTTGCTGATACGGTTTGATGACGATGGTCGCGGACGTCTCACCGGCCGGGATGGTGACTGTTTCCGGCAGCGCCTCGTAATCCACACCGCCAATCGCCGTACCGCTGACGGCGTAAGCGATCTCCGTATCTCGTCTCGGAGCGGGCTCAGCGGTGACTTTGAAGAATCGTCGAGCACTGTCGTTCGGCGTCGCTTCTTTCACCGCGCTGATTCCGACTTGTGGGCAATCGTCGTCCAGAAACGTCATCCTCGCCGCACCGAATTTGGACGCGACCCGGTACGCCGGGTTTGGGGCGATCTTGAACAACAGCATCCGGGTGCCGGCCGCCAGCGTATCGTCGATCGGTGTGACTCGAATCTCCGCCATCGTTTGCCCCGCTTTCAGCGAAATCGACGAGGCCACAGAAACGTAGTTGATGTCGGCGATCACGGGATCGTGGAACGGTCGCGTGATCAGGCTTACGGCCACGGCCGGTGAGGTGTTGCCGGTGCGGGTGAGTGTGAGCACGCCGGGCGTCGTAGGCTCAACCACGGGGGACTTGTATTTGATGCCGATGACGGGAACGTCGTCTTTCGGCCCAGGGATAGGCTTTACCTGCAATGCGGCAGTGCGGCTTGAAACGGAGCCGGTCGAGTTCTTAATGGTCACCGAATAAGTGGCGCTGTCGTCTGCCTTGGTCTTGCTGATGGAGAACTCACGACCTGTGGCGCGTTGGATCGCCTTTCCGTTTCTGCTCCATTGGTAAGAAAACGGTGGTGTGCCGGAAGCGACCACGCGGAAGCTGGCCGGTTGCTGCACACCCACGATGGCGTCGACCGGCTGTGTTGTTATTGCCGGCGGCTTGTCCGCTGCCTGCACCTCGATCGTCACGGTGGCCGGAGGGGATTGCAGTTCGCCGGCTGCGACTTTGAATGTAAATCGGTCCTGACCCCGGTAATCTTTTCTCGGCGTGTACGTCAGGTTGGGCGCCGTTCCTGACAGCGTGCCGTGTTCCGGCTGAGTCAGCACGGTGTACGTCAACGTCCTTTCGGAGTCGTCCGTTCCTACAAGCTCAATAGGCACCGAGCCTCCGCGTTTGACCCGCTGGTACCGGCTGCGCGCAACCAGATTCGGATTCTCCGCCTGGAAGAACCAGACCAACCCGTTGCCCGCGCCGACGACCAGATCGTCGCGCCCGTCGCCATCCAGATCGGCCACCGCGATCCTCGCCTCGGAACCCACATGAATGGCTTTGGCACCGGCACGCACGCGCGTGTATCGTTTGAATTCCGGTCGAGTTTTCGAACCGACATTTCGAGCAAACCACACCTCGCCCCGCTGACTTCCCACCACCAAATCCTTCGTGCCGTCCCCGTCCCAATTTACGACGACAGGACTCAGCCGCTCCGATGGAAACACGTTTCGAATCTTTGTGCCCAGGCGTGAGCGGTCGAAATCGAATTTCGGTGCGGCGTCCGTGCCTACGTTCAGATAAACGTAAACTCCCAGGTTCCGCCCCATGATCAGATCCTTCTTGCCGTCCCCATTCCAGTCCGCGACATACGGTTGAACAGTTTCGTGATAGGGCCTGATGCCGGCATCGGGAGGCAGGTATTGCAGATGGTGTGTCGAGAAGACGGGTGCTTTATCGGTTCCGATATTTCGCCAGATGCGAGTTTGCGCGCCGCGGCCGTCCCCGATAACGAAATCCTTTTTCCCGTCGTTGTCCCAGTCGACGACGCGGGGGCTGAGTCGTCCGGGTCCCGGACACACACAGGTGGCCTTGTTAAACCGCCACGCCCAAGTGGGCACTCCACGTCTGCCGAAACCATCCTGGCGACTGATGTCAGCCTTTTCAAAAACAATGCCTTTCTTCCCGACGCCGCGATTCAAGTACACCGACAAAGCTCCCGAGAAATGACCGACGACGAGATCGTTCAGGCCGTCGTTGTTCCAATCCACCACCTCCGGCGCCGCTCCTCCGGGGAGCCGCGGCGCGCGACGCATGAGTCTCGCGCCGGCCTTGAGTACAGGTTCGGCACCCGTGGCGGCCGACGTCATGAGCAGGAGCACCACGCAGAGGGCAAAGCACTTTCGTCGTCGATGCATCGTGGAATCTCCCCACCAAGAAGCGGATTCTGAGAGCCAGCTTGTATCTTAGATGCCGATCGACTGGAGTCGCAATAAGAAGGGCCTCGCCGTACAACTCCCTTTCTCAGAGAACCAATCCGGTTGATTGGTTGCGGCCTTTGGCCGCGCTTGCTTATTCTGGTCCCATCTTGAGCGTCAATTTGACAATTCAACAATGACGAAGAAACTACCAGGAATACAGATCATGAAAAATTACTCTTTTTGCATCACTATTGCGATCGTACTCAACATCGCGCTACCGGTTTCCGCGGGAGAAAAGACTAAGCCGGTGCGGATGGGTTGTGGTCTGATGACGTTCGACACAGTGCCGGGTTGGGGGCTCGGAACTGACGGAAAATCTGTCATTGGGCCGACTCACGGCGCTGTCGTCATCGACAAGGCGGGCAACATCTACACGAGCGCCGACATCGGAGTCTTCGTCTTTTCGCCAGACGGCAAAGTGATCCGACGTTTCCTGGGAGACGAATACTCAAACATCCATGACATGGAGATCCGCGACGAAGCTGAGGGCGAGTTCATTTATGCAGCCCGCAACGCCAACGCCGAGGGGATCAAGTTCAGCGCCGAAACCGGGGACATCGTTTTGAAGCTGCCGTTTCCCGAGGAATCTGGACTGAAACTGAAGAGATTCAATCCGACGGCCATCACGGTCGCTCCCAATGGCGACATCATCCTGGCAGACGGCTACGCGAGTGACCACATTTTCAAGTTCGACAAGACCGGGAAATACTTGATGCACTTTGGGGCCAAAGGGAACGGGCTGAAACAATTCAACACCGCCCACGGTATGACTCTGGACACGCGTTACGATCCGCCCCGCCTGCTGGTTTGCGATCGCAATCACAAACCCAAGGGCCGTCTGCTGCATTACGGTCTCGACGGCGAATTCATTGACGTAGTCGTGACCGGCCTGGGAATGCCCACATCCGCCTCTGTTCAAGGCGAATACGTTTCCGTGCCCGATTTGGACGGGCGACTGGTCATTCTCGACAAAAGCAACACGATTATCGCGGTTCTCGGCCACAACTCGGATCCCAAGAAGAGGAGGAACAAAAATGTTCCTCAAGAGCAGTGGATTGAGGGAATCTTCAGCGGCACGCACGGCTCGTATTGGGATAACAACGGCAACCTGTATGTCCAGGACTGGAACGTCTCCGGACGGCTCATCAAGCTAGTCCGAGTAAAATAGACGTCTGTTCCAGTTGCTTCGTCAATCCCATCAGTCAATTGTTGAGCCCGGCTTGGTAATTCCCGGCCAAATTGCCGTATTTATGGCAAAGTATTTATTGACGAACGGAGGTTTCTTGCGGCTCGCGAACCATATTCGCCAGCTTCCGTCGGGCATCCGCAAGACTGACTGGCTGGTGGTGTAGTGCGATTCCCAAGGCCGCTTAGGATCAGGTCTCAAGACGGGATTGTGAGGATTCTTGTACCACGTCAATCCGTCCAGGCTGACTGCGAAGCCGAGTGCCGTCTTGCGGGACTGCTGTTTCCAATAACTGCCATACCACATCAGATAGACTCCGTCGGCTTTGACGACCGTAGGATAAAATAAACGGCCTCGCTCCCAGTTTTGACCGACTTGCAAGACCGGTTTGTCGCGCACTTGCCAGTGCCGGCCATCCGCGCTATCCGCGTGACGGAACAACCACGGATCCGCCGACACATCGGTGTACCACATGCGGTAGAGTTTGCCGTCTTTGATGATCGTCGGCGCATAAACATTTGCAAGCAATGATTCCGACGGCTTCTTCCATTGAATTCCATTTTCGCTGAATGTTTCATGCAAAGTGTGCAACGGCGGTCCGGCAAAGTGCGTCGAGCTGAACCACATCCGCAGGCGGCCACCTTCACGCATGACTTTGCCGTCGGAACTCCGCAGTAAGGTCGGCGTCAGGACGGAATGCTGGCTGTCTCCATAAACATAGACCGGGTTCGCGGTGTGCTTTTGAAAGTTGCGTCCGTTGTTGCTGTTGGCCAAGCCGAGGTGAAACACACGCTCTGCGACGCGTCCGGTCGAGCCACAATACCACAGCCGGTACTTTCCATCCTCGAAGGCAACACACGGAGCGAAAATGTGCGTATCGTCGAACTCGCCCGATTCACCAAGCTCGACGATGGGTCCGTCGACGTCGCGTTTCCAAACCTGAGCAACCATCCACGGGTTCAGTTGATTGGGAATTCTCGGTTCGTCTGCCGCGAGATAATTGGCAGAACGCAGCAGCAACAGTGGGACAAACGAGAGTGCTAATCCATACCGAATCACGAGATGACGCATCGTCCGCGGCTCCTGAATGGCCAAAAGTGCTTACCGGTTGCGAGCAAACCAATTCCCAGTCTCATCAACCAAGTTGCAACATACTACGGTCTGTTACTGATGGCTATCGATTCGCGGAAATCGAACGTATGCTGAAGCGGCGTGACGGTAGGAATCTCGTCTGAACTTAAGGATGCCAACATGAGCCGATCCATTCTTCGCGATGTCGTGAGATTGGTCACAATATTGGGCGGATTGACATTTGCTTCCGCATCGGCCGCCGATCGGCCGAATATTGTGTTTATTCTGACCGACGACCAAGCGCCGACAGCCGTCGGTATCGCGGGCAATTCCGAGATCAAGACGCCGCACTTGGATCGTCTGTTTCGTGATGGGGCGACGCTTGTTAACTCGTTTGTGACGACTCCCGTTTGCAGCCCGTCGCGGGCGAGCCTGATGACCAGCCGTTATTCTTCGGAATTGGGAATCTTTGATTGGATCAATCCTCGCCGCGAAACCGAACACGGGCTCGATCCGGCAACGGTGACGTGGCCGGAATTGTTCGCTCAAGCAGGATACGCCAATGGATTGGTCGGCAAGTGGCATCTGGGAACGGCCGATCGGTTTCATCCGACGAAAACGGGTTTCCATCACTTCGCGGGATTTCGCTCGGGCGGCACGCGCGTTAAGAATCCGCCGCTGGAAATCGACGGCAAAGTCAAACCGCACAAAGGTCTGACGACGGACATCCTGACCGACTATGCGATCGAATTTCTGAAGAAGAACCAACACGGGCCGTTCTTGTTGTGCCTGCATTACCGAGCACCCCACGCGCCGTGGTTGCCGGTTCGCGACGAAGACTGGACTCCGTACGAGAAGCTGGATCCCACGATTCCGAATCCAGACTTTCCAAAACTTAACGTCGATCTGATCAAGAAACGGACGCGAGAATACTACGCCAGCGTCAGCGGCGTCGACCGCAACGTGGGGCGATTGATGAGGCAACTGGACGCACTGAAGCTAACCGACAACACCGTCGTTATCTTTACAAGTGATCACGGATACAACCTGGGCCACAACGGAGTTTGGTACAAAGGCAACGCGCAGTGGCAGTTGACCGAATTGCCGCCGCAGAAGTGGCCCAACATTCCTCGGAAGCAACGGCCGAATCTGTACGATCAGGCGTTGCGCGTGCCGACCGCGATTCGCTGGCCGGGAGTTATCAAGCCGGGAACGCAGTTCAGGCAGACGATCACAAATCTCGATTGGTATCCAACACTGCTGGCGATCGCGGGAATCGAACGGCCCAAAGAAGTTCTGATTCGTGGCCGCAATTTCATGCCCATCCTGCGCGGCGCGCGGATTCGGTGGGACAACGACCTGTTTGCCGAATACAGCATGAAGCACGGAGCCCAGACACACATGCGAGCCATCCGCACTCCCAAATGGAAGCTGATGATCGACTTCTTGAACAAAGGCCGCGCCGAATTGTACAACCTGGAAAAAGATCCGGCCGAGACGACGAACTTGATCGATTCCCAAGACGACGAGACAAAGAAGATCAAAGATAAACTTCGTCAACGAATTTGGGCGACGATGCAATTGATCGATGATCCCGCGCTGAAGATTTCTTATTCGTCGCATCCGCCAATGCGTCGGTTGCCAAGACCGTCGAGCCGTCCGCTCGGTCGCGGCCCGGCGCGTTTCGTCGATGCAGAACGAGGTGACGATGCAAATGTTGGATCGCAGTCCGATCCATGGAAATCAATTGTGCATGGGCTGACACAGCTTGAACCAGGCTGGACGTTGTACCTGCGAAGCGGGACGTACTACGAAACGGTGACGGTAGAGAATTCAGGCACGGCCGAGCGTCCGATCACAATTCGTGCTTTTCCCGGTGAACTCGCCATCGTCGATTCGGGATATCCTGATTTCCACGAGTCTCCGGCAACGGCTTGGGAGCTGGTGGATGAAAAGTTGCAGGAGTTCCGATCAACAAAGTCGTATCCTCGCGGCGGCGGGTTTGGAAACTTCGGCGATTCGATGGTCCCGTTTCAGCGGTATTTGACTTTTCATGATTTGCGGTCAAAGAACGAATTGTGGCACAAAGGCCTCAGCAACCGCGCCGACGATCCGGTCGGAATCTACGCCGGTCCCGGAGTTCGACGCGACCCGGAAACGGGACGCATTCATATTCGGCTGAGTCACACAAGACTCGCGGGGCTGGGCGACAACCACTACCGCGGCGAGACCGATCCACGCAAGATTCCGTTGGTCATCGCCCGTGCCGATTACGCTGTCAGTATCGTGAATGCCAAGCACGTCCGATTGCAAGACTTGGTCGTTCGCGGGGCCCAACGTTCCGCGGTTCGCGTCGAAGATTCACAAAATGTTGAACTCGACGGGCTGACTCTCTACGGCAGCGGGTCGGCTTTGCAAACGGCAGAAGTTGACGGATTGCGGCTGACGAACTCGGTCTTGCGCGGTCACGCCGCTCCGTGGCATTCTCGGGGACATCACAAGGACCGGGCTGGGGCCGGTTATTTGGCGGTTGTGGGTGGCACCAATATCGAATTCGCGAATTGTGAATTCACCGACCATCACGACGGCGTGTTGATGCAATCCGTCGGCCGCATGAAGTTTCACCACAATCGAGTCGACAACTTTAACGACGATGGTTTGGAACCGGGACCAAAACAGAAATCTCGGCGCATCGAGATTTATCAGAATTTGATTACTCGGTGCCTCACCACGTTTACAGCGCACGGAAGCCCTAATCCGATCGACGCGGAACCGGCAAGCGGAGTTTATGTCTTTCGTAATGTCATCGATCTCAGACGTGGAACGTACAAAGTCTCGCTGGCCGAACCCGACGCATCGGGATCATTTCTTAACCGACGCAGCCGCGTTTGCGGTGATCACGGCAGTCCGACTTGGCCGGTCTTCTACATCTATCACAACACTTTCATTATCCCCAACAACACTTGGCGAGACTATTACGCATTCGGTTGGGGCGGCCACACTCGCGGAACAACTCGTCGAATTTACAATAACATCTTCATGCAAGTGAGAGGCATTCCCGGTTTTGTCATTCCATCGATCGACGATCTCAATGCCGATGGCAACCTGTTTTGGGGAGCAGTCGACGGTCCGACATTTCAAGGTGACGTGTTTTCCAGATTTCGAAAGTCGAAGTCATTCGTCGCGCTATCGAATCAATCGAAGACACCGTTCGGAAGCCACGACATCTTCGGTGACCCACGTTTCGCAACGTTTACGCACGAGTTGCCAGAATCGACCGACCTTCGCCTGCAAGGCACCAGTCCCGCAATCGATGCCGGTGTTGATTTGCCAAGTGATTGGCCCGATCCCTTGCGGAATGCCGACGCGGGTGGTCCGGATATCGGTGCATTTCCGAATAATTCCATGCCATTCGTGGTCGGACCGAATGGCAACTAATTGAACTCTCTTACCTCGCGACTCGTTTCCAAGCCGAGCGAGAGAATCTGCTGCGACTGATCGAGCAACATGTGCAGAAATCTGACGACTGGGAAGCCGATGACGTCGACGTGGAGTT
>CAUZVF010000154.1:0-8369 GCA_963582955.1 Planctomycetota bacterium | reverse complement strand
TGCAAATCCATCTTCATTGGCGTTTTTGAAGGGGAACTCACCTTGCCAGATATTGTGCATCCATTTGCCGCCGGGTTTGGGATCGTTGCCCCACGAATAGTGCTTGCCCGCCAGGCCACCACGAGCGGCGTATTCCCATTCGGCTTCGGTCGGCAACCGTTTGCCGGCCCATCGGCAATAGGCTTGGGCATCGGGCCATGCGACGTGGACGACAGGATGGTCCATGACGTCTTCGATTGTTGAATCCGGACCGTCCGGATGACGCCAGTTGGCTCCTTTTTGGATCTTCCAAACCTGCCCGGCATAAATCCAACCGGGGTTGTGGCGGCTGACTTGTCTTAGTGTCGCAGCGTCGAATTTCGAATTGAAACAAATCGACCCGGCAAACAGATTTTCCTCGGGAATCTGGCTGATGTCGGCGACTTGTCCGATAAAGTCTTCGCGTTTCGGCTTCTTTTCGGCAATGGTCACAAAACCCGTTGCATCGACGAATTCTTTGAACCGCGCATTCGTAACCTCGGTCTTGTCTATCCAGAAACCATCCAGCGCCACGGAATGCTCGGTCATCGCATCGTGGTGTTCGGGAATATCCTCAGCGAAGTCGGGATGTTTGTCGGGAGCCCCGCCAGATTCGCCCATGACGAATGTCCCGCCCGGAATCCAGGCCATTCCGTCGGGTGTCGCGGACGGCTCTTTGACGACCAGACGTTCCGTGTCCGCGGACGGCCTTCTCCGTCCGGGCGTTGGTCCAAACACGGCATAGGCCAGTGCGCCAAATGCGATTAAAAGTACAATTATGGAAATGGTTGTTTGCTTCGTCATCAGTGGGTGGCTCGTGATACGCTTCATTGACCCAGCGCGGCCGAAGGCCGCAACCAAAGTCGCCTTTCGCTCTGCGAAAGAAGCGCTACTTTCGCGGAGCGAAAGGCGACACTAAGATGCGCGCACCGTGCGCGCGTAACGCAATGAAAGACTCTAATTGTATTATCAGTGAATTCTAGCATCCATTGACGACGCGCATCAATTTGGTGACGATCATTGTTGTTGCTTTTGTGCAGCGAATGGCGACAAAGCCGGTCATGAAACTGCTTCAAACAACCATGGACTCAAATTCGTTGGACTGCGTGAGGGAATCAGTGATGCATTTTCGTTTTGAGAACTCGAATCAACAGTTGTTCGGTCTTGTGTTTATGGCAATCCTCGCGCTGTCGACGAGTCAAATCGTTGCCGGACAGTCCAACAGCCTAATGGACATTTCGAGCGACGGCGCACTTTTGGCATGTTCGAATCGTGATAGCGGTACGGTTACGATTATTGACTTGAAGACTCACAAGAAACTGCGAGAAGTCAAAGTTGGCAAGAAACCAGAGGGCGTGACTTTCATTGGCGATTCTCACCAGATCGCGATCGCTGTTTATGTTGACGATCAAGTCGTGTTCCTTGACGCGGATACTGGCAAGGTCGAAGGTCGCATCGACGTTTTCGACGAACCGTACGGCATCGTTTCGAATCGAAGCGGAACGCGGCTGTTTCTAACGTTGGAATTTCCAGGGCAGATCGTCGAAATCGACGCCAAGACACGCGAAATCAAACGCTCGCACCAAGTCGCCAATTTCCCACGCGGTATTGCATTGACGTCCGATGAACGGCTGATGCTGATCACGGAATACTACACAGCCCGCGTCATTGCGGTTGACGTCAAGACGGGCAAAGAGGCGGATCGCTGGGACGCAGCCAGCACCGATAACTTGGCCCGTCAGATTATCGTGCATCCGACGCGTCCGAAGGTGTATCTTCCGCACATCCGGTCAAAGACTTCCGCGGCACACGGCCAAGGATCGATCTTTCCGTACGTCAGCATCGTTGATCTGGGTCCGGGAAAAGGCCGGCGACGCAAGCGCGTTCCAATGGATTCATTTCTATTGGGACTCGTCACGGCGAATCCTTGGGAAATCGCCGTTTCGCCCAACGGCAAGAGTCTGTACGTGGTCTTTAGCGGTACGAATGACATGTTTGCGTGTGATGTGCTGGACGACAATTACCGTGAAATCAAGAGCCGTGGTCGAGTAAATCTTGGAAACAATCCACGTGCGGTTCGTGTGTCGAACGACGGCAGCAAATTCTACGTTTATAACGCTTTGGACTTTGCCGTGGTCGCGTACGACGCTCGGTCGCTGCGGCCGACGGCGACAATTCCCGTTACGGAGAATCCGCTGGGAGACGAGGTTCTGCTCGGCAAAAAGCTCTTTTATACCGCCAACGCTCCGATGACGACCCGCCGATGGATTTCGTGCAGCAGTTGCCATCCCGACGGAGATCCCGATGGACGGACATGGTCGAATCCCGAAGGACTCAGGAATACGCCCCCGTTATTCGGTTTGGCGTGGACGCATCCGCAGCATTGGTCGGCCGACCGTGACGAGACTCAAGACTTCGAACACACGATCCGCGGCCAATTGATGCAGGGACGTGGATTGGTCCGCGGCAAGATTAATCCAACGCTTGGTGCGTCGAACAAAGGTCTGTCAAAGTCATTAGACGCACTGGCGGCGTACACGAACTCGCACAAGTTTGCTCTGAGCCCGTTCGCCAAGAAAGGACTCAGCGACGCAGCCAAACGCGGGAAGCAGATTTTCAATTCGGCGGAAACCCAGTGCGCGTCGTGTCACAGCGGTCCCTACTTGACCGATTCGAACCCGGTCAGAAAAACCAAACGACACGAGGTGGGAACCGGCACCGCGGACCCCGGTGAAAAAATGGGACCAGCGTACGATACTCCCATGTTGCTGGGACTGTATCGGACGGCTCCGTATCTTCATCACGGAAAGGCGGCGACGCTGGAACAAGTCCTCATGAAATACAATCCCGAGGAAAAACACGGAAAGACGAAGCACTTAACGGAATCCCAGGTCGGCGATCTTGTCGAATTCTTGAAGGCACTGCCATACGAAGACCCCGAACCCTTGGCAAAGGCCGCCGGTTTGACGAAAGTTGCGAGATGAGTCTTTCCAGAATCTATCGGAGCAAAGTATGCGAATTGCTTTATTGACGACTTCGGCAGTGGCACTTGCCATCGCGGGATGTGAGGCGGATCGGTCGAATCCGAACAGTTCGGTTGGCACGTCGGTGGAGCAGGCCAACGAAGTCACGGTCAAGATCCAGAGTTGGGAAGACACGAAAAAGTTGGTGGCGAGCCATCAAGGCAAGATCGTCGTCTTGGACCTGTGGTCGACGTCCTGCGAACCGTGTATGAAAGAGTTTCCGAATCTCGTCGCCCTGCATCAGAAATACGGCAACGACAAACTGGTCTGTATCTCGGTCAGTTGCGATTACGAAGGAATCCCAGGAGAACCGCCGGAATCGAAGAAGGAAGCTGTGCTCGAATTCCTCTCGGGAAGCCAAGCGTCGTTTACGAACATTTTGTTGAGTGACAATTCCGAGGATGTTTTTGAGTACGCGGGCATTGCCTCGATCCCCGCAGTGTTCGTTTACGGAACCGACGGCAAACTTAATAAGCGGTTCGAAGTCAAAAGCAGAGAAGACTTCACCTATGAGAAGGACATCATTCCACTGGTCGAGAAATTGATCGAAGATTAAGTGCCCCCCAAAAGTCGCATCCGTGCCGTCCATTCGCTATCTTTCATGTCAACCGGCATGTCTGTGCTCGTTTCACGGTGGCGGTTTTTGGAACGAAGTCAAGGAATCTAGCGCCGAGGAAACGTCAACGGCGACAAATATGTGGGAGAGTTTGGAATGAACGTTGCGGGGATCCGGCAGATGGCGATTGATGGCCATTTGATGCCTCAGAGCGAAATTGACGCGATCGCCGGCCAATGGCAGTCTGGCGGAGGCTCGCCCGACGATGGTGAAGCGTTTGTCGCCAATTTGATCGACCAACAAGCCGTCACGGAATTCCAGGGAACGGCGATGTTGGCGGGAATCTCTGGGCCTTACCAGCTTGGTCCTTATGAAGTCCATGACCGCATCGCCGTGGGCCGTTTGGGCAGTATTTTTCGGGCAACTCAACAAGAATTCGGACAAGCCGTCGGACTCAAGATTTTCCCGACGAACGTCAATGAAGATCCAGAAGCCGCCACACGGTTGGCCCGCGAGATGCGCGTGGCGGTGCAAGTCGATCACCCGAATGTGATCCGCACGTTTCAGGTGGGGAGGGCTGGTGGCGTTGTTTTTCTGGCGATCGAAGACTTGCAAGGTGAGACGCTGCAGTCGTTGTTGTCGCGTCAGGCTCAGAACATCACGCCCGAACTTCCGCATCGGCAAGCTTGCTCGTTGATTCACGAAGCGGCACTCGGCCTGCAGCACCTGCATGAACAGGAAATCGTGTTGCGTGACATTCAGCCGGCCCATCTCTGGGTCACGTCAGACAATCACGCCAAACTTCTTGAATTTGGCGCCGCCCGCGACGCGTTGAGCTACCTCGATACCGACTCGGATGGCGACGGCGAAGGCGACGATGCAATTTCAGCGACATTGATGAGCAATGACTTGTTGGGGAGTTACGATTATTTGGCTCCCGAACAAGGAGCCGACGCACGTAGCGCCGATGCACGCAGCGACATCTATGCACTGGGTTGTGTCTTCTTCCATTGCTTGACCGGAGAAGTCGTGTTTCCCGACGCCAACCCTGTCCGCAAAATGTTACGGCATGCGCAAGAAGAGCCGCCGTTGGTGTCGAATCTGAAACTGGAAATTCCACGCCCCATCGCCGATGTTGTCGCCACGATGCTGAAAAAGAATCCGGACGAACGATACCAAACAGCGAAGGATGTTGCCTGGGCTCTTGAACAAGTCATCGAATTCGAAGAACATCAGGCATTGGTCCATGCCGAAGTCGATGCGGCCTTCCTTGAATGGGCCAATGCCACGAACGAGCTGACAACGGATGGTTCGGCCGATTCGCCGACGGCCGCCGTGGCGGATTCCGGATTGCTCGGTTTCCTCGATTGGATGTACGAGCATGAAGATGACGACGCCGAGAAGTCCAAGTAGCGTGGCGGGCTTGGACGGAATGTCGAAAACCATCTCGCCGAGCAATCTGTTCTCGGAACGCCGCTCTAGCTAGTACTACAGCGCTAAGTACGTCCCGCGAGCCGAGCGGGACCCCGAAACTGACCTATTCGATAGTCTCGCTCGGCTCGCGAGACGTACTTTCGCCCGACTTAGCGCTGTAGTACTAGATAGCGATCTCAGGAGTTCGAATGATTGAGGAATTTTCTATGCGATTTTCGAAAGCTGTTCAGGTAATGACGTTCGGTCTCGTGGCGATTTTCGGAGTCGCAGTTGGGTGTACGCGGCAAGACGACGAATCATCGAAACCGGCAACTGATTCGAACACGTTGAATGCAAACACAACGCCGTCAGACGCCGACAAAGCGAAACGGCCGGACGGCCAAACGGCAACGAAAACCGACGATCACCACTATTTCCACAAGCAAGAGAAATCACACGCCGCCGAATGGGGCTATGACGGAGACACCGGGCCGTCGCACTGGGGCGATCTCAGCGGCGACTACGTGCCGGCAAAGACGGGAACAAAGCAATCTCCGATCGACATTACCGATGCTGAAGACAAAGAACTGCCTGAGATTGTTTTTGATTACAAGCCGGCAAAAATTGATCTCGTCTACAACGGGCACAACGTGGAAGAAATGGAAGAGGAGGGCAGCGCCATTCAGGTGCACGGCAAAAAGTTTGCGCTGAAACAGTTTCACTTTCACGCTCCGAGCGAGCACACAATTGACGGCAAACACACCGACATGGAAATGCATCTGGTTCACAAGAGCGGTGATGGCGCAATTGCCGTTGTGGGCGTGATGATCACGGAAGGAGCCGAAAACAAAGCGTTTGATTCGGTTTGGAATTACCTTCCTACCGAGAAGAATAAAGAATTAAAATACGATACGACCATTGACGCCGGTACGCTGCTGCCCAATATGCGGGACTATTACTACTACAAGGGCTCGTTCACGACGCCACCGTGTACGGAAGGTGTTGCGTGGTACGTGCTGACCACGCCGATCGAACTTTCCGCCGCGCAGATTGACAAGTTCAAGGCCATCATTAGTGGTAACAACCGGCCAACGCAGCCGCTCAATGGCCGAATTGTCACGAAACGGCAGTAAATTCCGATACCCGTCTCTCGCGATTGCCAGCAGAGTGCTGCGGCGACGCGCGACTCAACCGGTATTTTCGGATTAAGTTATCTACGTTACCCAACCGATATAGCCGTTAAGACCTAAAATGTGGTCAGATGGACCGAAACGCCTCCGACTAATCTTCTCGATTCCAACGGGCTTTCAACATGCGACGGATCGCGTTTGTCTCGGTTGTGTCAGTCCTCTTATCCAGCCGCGCTTTGGCCGAAGAGACATCCACGAGCCGCATCACGGAAAGTCTCGAGCAGCGGCTGTCCGATCTGGATGCGGAATTGCAGCAGTTGAAATCACAGTATGGTTCGCAGCCCGTGCCTGAGACTGTTAATCGCGGTGACTGTATGTTCGGATTCCACGACGCCCGCGAGCCAATTCAGCAAGCTGCCTACCAAAGCTCAGATCCACCGAACCACGAATACTTTCTTTACGATCATTCGAGCGATCAGCCGAAATACCCAACAGCGATTGGCAGCGGTTTCATCCACCTTGATTGGGGACACTTTCATCAAGATGCAGCCAGCCGTGCCGCCGTTGGAGACATTCAAGACGGCGCACATTTCACAAGAGCCCGTGTCAGCGTCCATGGAAACGCTTGGGAAGATGTCGCCTACATCATTGAATTGGACTTCGGTCTGCCCGACCGTCCGTCATTTGTTGATGTCTATCTCGATCTCGATACACACACACCTTTAGGGCACTTCCGCGTCGGACGTTGGCGTCAGCCATTTAGTATGGATTCATTGACGAGCATTCGTGAGCTGACATTTTTTGAACGTGCGACACTGTTCGCTTTCAGTCCATTTCGGCAAACGGGTATTGGGTTTTATGATCAATCCGACGACGGCCAAATGACGTGGGCGGTTTCCGGATTCCGATATCCGTCCGACGGATTTGGGACCAACCTGGGCGACAATGGAGGTTACGGTCTCGCGACCCGAATCACGCAGTTGCTGCTCGACGACCAGTCCGCTGGCCAGCTAATTCACATCGGCGCAAGCTATAGCTATGCCGATCCGTCAGCCGATGAAGTTCGATTCCGTTCAACTCCCGAGTACCTGAATTCCCCCTTCACGGGCACGCTTCAAACAGGTGTTCCCAACAACCTGCCGGTTTTTGTCGATACCGGCGCGCTCAACACCGCTGACCAAAATCTAGTCGGTGCCGAGCTTGCCGCGTTGCTGGGCCAACTCTACGTGCAGTCGGAACTTGTTTACGCGTTCATTCAACAAGCTAGCGGTCCGTGGTTGGGATTTACAGGACTTTATATTCATACCGGATACTTCTTGACGGGCGAAGTGCGGCAATACAATCACAAGAACGGTGTCTTCGGTCGTGTTAAGCCGGATCATAATTTTGGCGCCGACGGTGGCTTTGGTGCTTGGGAAATCGCCGCGCGTTGGTCGTACATCGATCTGAACGACCGCAACATTGCGGGCGGGCGGCTGAACAACATCACCGTCGGCGTGAACTGGTATTTGAATCCGAGAACCAAGTTCCAATTCAACTACATTCGTGCTTTTCTGAATGATGCCAACCAGGGCAATGCGGATACCGACATCGTTGCCGTGCGGGCACAAGTTGACTTTTAGCGAACTTTTTTCAATCGCAAAGACAAAGGAAACCCGGCCTCCCATTGAAACCGGGTTCCCTAACGAAGCGGGCCAACGCTTTGCGTGCATCTCGCCAACACCGGCGGTTTTGTGTGATTAGTCGCCTACCGCTCGGCGAAAGTGGCGCCACTTTCGCCGAGCGGTAGGCGACTGACTACATAACGACCTCCTCGAATAACCCAGAAAAGCTGCCGCTGCTCAGACCGATAGTTTCTTCGTCGATCTCTTCTTCGTCGATCTCTTCTTCGTCGCTGTTGGCATCGGAGTCGTGTTCGGCACTGTCATCGTTTGTCAGTATTCGCATTTCGTCAAGCATTTCGGCCATCAAAGGAGTTTCTCCCAGGGCGGCTGCTCGCGGCACGGCGTCAGACGGCGCAACTTCTAAATCGATCCGCAACGTAAACTTGACGTTGCCAAATATCAGCTCGTCTCCTGAACAGACCTCGGTCTCTTCAGTGATCCTCGTTCCATTAACAAACGTGCCGTTGGAACTCCCCAGATCGACGATGTAATAGCGGCCTTGGGACCGATTGATCAAACAGTGAATCTTTGAAACGCGGTCGCTTTCCAGACGGATATCGCAAAC
>CAUZVF010000153.1:0-8398 GCA_963582955.1 Planctomycetota bacterium | reverse complement strand
TGATAAAGTTCCTGCGGTTCGAATGGACTGTTTTGAAGGAGTTTCCAATCTCCGACGCGGACGGCTTCGATCGTCTTGCCGGCGTAACGAGTACCACCTTCGCGGCGGCGGAAGAACCAGTGTTTCCGTAACGGAGGCTGTTGTATTCCAAGCAGCGTTGGCAGGATGCTCTTGCCGTCGATCTCGTGCATGACTTCAACGCCGGCGGCTTCGCAGATCGTGGGGAAGATATCCATCGACATCAACATGAAATTGGTCCGCGTGCCGGGTTTGATCTTGCCCGGCCATGTAAAACAGGTCGCAACTTTGAGCCCGCCTTCGTAGACGCTCTGTTTTCCGTCTCGAAGCGGCCCGTTGTTCGCACCGACGCTGACTTGGCCGCCGTTGTCCGACGAGAAAATCACCAACGTGTTTTCTTGCAAACCGGTCTGCTTCAATGTCTCGAGAACTTTGCCGATGCCGTCGTCCATGTGTTCGATCAACGCGACGAGTTTGGCTCGCTTGTTCGAAATATCGGTCTCACGCTTTTTTACTTTTTCGAACCACTCATCGGGCGGTTGGATAGGAGTGTGCGGAGCGTTGTAAGCCAAATAAAGGAAAAACGGCTGTTCCTTCTTTCGCCCCCGAAGATAGTCACACGCCCATTCCGTGAACAACTCGGTTGCGTGACCCGTCGGATCAATGATTTTCCGATTCAACGACATGTAATTGATGTTGTGGCGGCGATGCTTGTAATAGTCGTCCATCATGTCGCCCAGGAATCCATGGAAATGGTCAAACCCGCGGTCGTTCGGAACATTCGGTGACTCCAATCCCAGATGCCACTTGCCAACGATGGCCGTGTGGTAGCCTGCCTTTTTCAATAACGTCGGAAGCAACACCGCATCGCGACTGAGATATCCCCAGTTGTTATCCGGATGAGTGCGAATGACGCCGGGAACTCCGACCATGTCTTGATAGCGTCCGCTCAGCAGTGCCGCTCGCGTCGGCGAGCACACCGGGCAGTTCGCATAAAAATTGTCGAACCGCAATCCTTCGGCGATCAAGCCGTCGATGTTCGGAGACTTCAGGTCCTGGGCCCCAAACGCGCCAAGGTCTCCGTAACCGAGATCGTCCACGAAAATCAGAAGAACATTCGGCCGCCCGTCGGCGTCGGCAGCACGGGCCATTGCCACGTACAAGAGCGTTACCGAGATCAGACATGTGATCGTAAAGAGGAATCTCGTCATCGATGTTGGTCCTTTGGAATGCGATGAATCAGTGTTTCGAGAGTGGCTGACGGTCTTCGGCTGCTTCTTCAGCGTGTCAATGCATAAAAACGAGCGGTGGAATTCGACGGTTTCCATGCCGTCTCAATCAGGAAGAGGTCAGAGTCAGTTGCAAATCGAACGAGGTTTCACATCCAGTCGTAGAATAGTCATCCCGCAAAACGAGACGGATATTATGGATCAACGCGGCACGAGCTTTGTTTTTGTGGCCGCGGGCGGTTTCAGGTGCGTGTCCATCCATCCGTAGATGAGCTGGCGGGATTCGTGAGCGACCGAGTGGCCGCGACCGTGGACGTAGAAGCCGAAGTTCCGCGGAGCTTTCTCCAACTCATAAATATCCATTACCCGCATCAGCATCAACAAACGTTGCCGCTGCGTGCCGGGGTTGCCGTCGTTCAATGCGGACAAGTCCAGAAACGCGCGGGGTGCGATCAAGGCGGTGATCTCGTGAAAATCAATCGGCGGCAGTTTTCCGCGTAGCACGCCCTCGCGAATGGGCTTGAAATAGACGTACCAGTGATCTCGCGCCCACGCTTCGACGCGCGGATTGTGTCGAAAGAACGACCCGCCGCAGTTGCAGGCGGCCGCCTTAATCCGCTCGTCGTAAGCGGCCAGGAAGATTGTACCGTGTCCACCCAGTGAATGTCCCAACGCCCCGATTCGTTCCGAAGCCACCTCGTCCATGCCTTGCAGCACGTCGATGGCAATGGAGTGCTCGTAGGTGAACTTCCCGACGGCCGTCCATTCGGGGTGCTTCTTGTAGAACCGACCAGTCTCGTAAGCACCTTCCGGCGGGATTCGATGACCGGAAACAAAGTGTTCCGGAGCGATCACGACGTAGCCGCGGCGGCAGAGGTGATCGAGGTACGCTTTGTCGGGATTGTCGACCAGTCCCGCCGCCCTCTGTTTACCCTTTGCGTACGTTCCGTGCAGCGCGACGATTCCTGGAGCTTTGCCGTCCAGCTTGAGCGGAATTCCGAGGTACGCGTGTGCTCGCTCATCCTTCTCCACCGCGTAGCTGATCAGTTTGCGCGTGTATTGCTCATCGATAACGACTGTCTCGTGAACTTGCAGATCGAGCGGCGGCTTTTCCGGCTTGTGCTGGTCGCGGAGCAATTCGAGGTATCGCCGCTTCAGGACGGTTCGACGCGCATGCCACGGTTCTCGATTCTCAATGCCCTCGGTCAGGTCATCCCACGACGACGTGATCTCTGGCGGATCGGACGTCACTCGTTGCGACGGCGCGGGTTTCACATCGCGCACTCGCAACAGTTTACGCATGCCCGACATGAGCACGTCTTCTACCTCCGGGGCTACGCGCGAGACAATGCCGGTTTCGTAGCCGCCCTGTCGGTAGGCGATCTTCGTGCCGATGTAGCCGGGTCCGTAGTCGCCGTAGGCGGCCATCGCCACGAAGTCATCCGGACGCATCTGCTGCGCCGCGAGTTGATACTCCACGAACAACTCGCCCGGCATGTGCAGCACGTGGGCCGGGCCGATCTGTAGGCACGACAACGTAATGCGATGACCTGCCGTAGTGCGTCGCAGAAACACAAGGTCGCGTGCGGCACGTATTCGGTTTCGAATTGGCGCGTCGGCGTCTGTCAGCTTCGCCATCAACTTGTCTTCCTGCAGCGTATCGCGCACGGGCAGAGCAACGGGTTCTACGGTCCAGCGGACATCGGCAGCGGTCACGGGCGTCTTTTTCTGCGACTCCCAGGCGAGCTTCATGCCCGCAGCCAGCCGCTTCGCGAGGACGAGCCGCACGGGGTGCGAACCATCGTTGTATTTTCCCGCGGCGACGTTGCCGCCTGCGCCGTCAAAGTGGATGTGCGGCACGCCGGGCAGCGACTGCTCACGCAGTTCGCGCGCCATGCCAACGAAGTCCCAGTTCACCGAGCCTTGCCCGTAGTAGCTTTGCGGGTGCGTAGCATAGTACGTCATCACGCTCACCGGTTTGTCGCCGTTCCAGAAGGCGACCAGCCGGACCAGCGGATCAATCGTGCCTTCCGGAGCGGCTTGAGCCTTCGCGTTGCGAGTGGAACTCATACGGCCGAGGGCCACGCGTCCGTCGGATCCGAGAATCCGCCGGTTGGACGCGACTTTCTCGACCTTCCCGGCTCCGACCCCGACATGCGTCACCGGCTGTGCCCTGGCTAACGAGTCCTTCGCGGCGGATGCGAGCCGTCGCATCACTCGATCATCGAACTCCGCATTGGAGAACTTTTCACTCAACCCGTGCCTGGCCAGCAACCGTTCGGTGGCAAAGTCGCTGCCCGGCGCATCGTGCTGGTGCAGCGTGTGCAAGGTCACTCGATCGACCGACGTACCGGTCGCTTTCGCCAATGCCTCGCGAAACTGATCGTGGCTTTCGTTGCCGATTCCCACCCAGTCCACCGCGCACAGGACAATGGGCTTTCCCGCGCCAAGCAACACAACACCGCGCGCCGTCAGTGGCGTGACGATCTCTTTGACCGGTTTCACGCCGCCGTTACAAAGGGGCGATCCAGGCGGCGGCGTGGCATCGGCCTGACACACAGCGACACGCAACCCGTCATCGGCGGCGGCTTCAGCACAAGCCCCCAAGCCGCAGATCAATGAAACGGCGAGCGTGAACAACGTCCTTCGATGCATCAGACTTTGTCGCTGAAGTCGTGTTTTTTCGTAGGCGAGCCTCTCCGAGACTCGCTGCCGGTCTCGGAGAGACCGGCCTACGTCGTACTTTTTCATCGTGTGCCCTTATTGCTTGTTGGATGGATCGTCGATCCGTCCCGTGGCTTCATCGGCGCGGCCAGTGTGAATGTCCCGCGACCGCTGCAGGACGATGTTCTTCTTCTTGTCATCTGCCGAAAAGACATTTCCGGTCACGCGGCCATGGTCAACGCCATTCAGAAAGACGCCACGTCCGCCAACACGCACGATGTTTCCGGAGATAACGACGTCACGGCTCGGTTCGGGATTATAACGCGAGGTTCCCCAAACGTAGATCCCGCCGGCCTCGTCGTGGCCGCCGATGATGATATTGTCCTTCAGAATCATCCCGTTCGCGTATCCGAACTGCACGATCGAACCTTCGCGCTTCCGGCCGCGGATCACGTTGCCGGCTACAATTGCGTTCGAGTTGCCGTTGCCGACCAGCCGGCCGGTGATGACATTGTCTCGAATGATAATACCGTCAACCCCACCGGCCAGAATCGACCGACGACAACGGTTGTTCGTAATGATCACGTTTTTCAGTCCCCGCGCATGTTCGACGTGAATCGTTGAACCGCCCGACTCAACATCGCCCGGCAGGTCATGACATCCCGTCACCAGATAATCGCGTGCTCCATTACCGCCAGCCATTTGAATCCCCTGACGGACAAAATTCTTCACGGCGACATCGCGAATCGTGATGTTCCGGCAGCCTGGGCCGAGCCCGATACAGTCGCCGCTGAAGTTCTCGATCAGGCAATTGCGGATCGTGACGTTTTCAATGACACCTTCCTTTCGATAGAAAAACACGCCGTGATTATGCTCGGGCGTCTTCCCCGGTTCGTACGACTTGAACGTATTACTGCCATCGAGGTGCAAGTCGCGAATCGTCACATTTCGGCAGTCTTTCGAACCGGCTCCCAGCATCCGCCAGAAGTTGGACTCATTCACGCGTGGATCAAACTTCAGAATCGAAGCCGCGCCTTCCCCAAGCAAAGTCGTGTTTGACGGAAGTTCAAGGATCGGGCTTTCCGCGCCCTGCCGAGAGACACGGTAGATTCCCGTCGGAACAAATACTTCTCCGCCGCCAGCCTTTTCGCAAGCAGCAAGCGCTTTGAGTATCGCCACGGTATCGTCCGTGTCGTCATTCGCCGTCGCGCCGTAGTCCTGAATGCCGAACCGCTCGGCCAGAACACACGGTGTCCAGACAAAGACGAGCAGCGGCAGCGAAAAAAGAATGCGGGACGCGATGGACATCGGGATCTCCGGGATGTTGTGATTGTGAATTGACTTCGGTTACGCTGTATCAAATCGAAACCGCATTGGATGGCGCAGCGACGCCAATCCGCCAACGTTGGGCGAACCTGAATAGAAGACCGTAACGCTTGCCCAGGAGACCGGCGATGGAAGTTCTCTCGCAGATGTTTGGTGGCATGACTCAGGTCTGGTTGAATGTGGCCTTTATCGTGTGTGTCTTTACAGTGCTTACGTTTCGGTCCGATCAGATTCGGAACGTTCGGTTATTCGGGACCGCTTGCGGGTTGTTCGCTCTGTCGCTCATCGTGCCGAGTGTCGGCATGTTTATTGTGAGCTTGGTCTCGTCGGCCCCGGCGGGAATCGCCAATCGGGCCGCGGTTGGTGAAATCACGCTCGCCACGAAGATTGTCAATCTGATCGGTCCGTTGTTGTTTGCGATGGCTTTCTTGTCAGCTGTCAACGCGCTCATTCCGTCGGCCGAAACAAAGATGGCCGACGCAAGCGATGACGAATAGGTTTTAGCAAGCAGCAGTGAGCCACCCACACCGTAGTCCGGACACCACGAGATAGATGGCAGTGCCGCCTGCCTCCCAACTTAAGGGGGCCGATAGGCCGTGTATGGCGGACACCTTTGACACGTCCGGCAAAAGTCTAATTCACGTGGGGTAAGCTTCCAGCTTGCCGAGAAAACGAGGATGAGTATGCGGAATCGCAAGCTGGAAGCTTACGCCACTTACTTTTGTCGGCTGCGTCATCTTTGCTCTTCACCGACATGGCGGCCTGATTCCAATGTCTTTCGTGGGCCGATGGTTTCCACTTCGTTGTTGTACGGCGTTGGCTGTCCCAACCGTTCGCGCACATTGATCGAAACCGGCAATCGACATGATGGGCCCAATGGTTGTCCATTCTGAACGCGGAAAGCGCCGATCGGCGCCGAAAGTCCGGTTCCAGTCATATTGGCAGGGCTGCGTTACTTCCGGTGCGGCCAATCCAGAACACGCACCTCTTCATCCAGGATTCGCTTCCCGTTGAAGCACGACTTCAGCTTGTGATGCAAACCCCAGCCAGCGAAGAACGAGCGTTGGATAAACACATTCAGCGGTTTTTGGGCGGGTCGCGCAATCTTTGCGAATGCCATTGCGATATCGACGCCGCGGCGAATGTAACTACCGTCACCATTGTCAAAGTTATCATTCGTAACAAGCGGTTCCCAGATCCAACGGCAATAGTCAACCATCAGACGCATCAGTTCGGCGTTGCTCAACTGCTCTTCGGTTAAATCGACGCCGCGTCGAATATGAGTAATGATCGCTTCATCGCTGAAATCAACGAGCGCCTCGTCCGCTCCGCGCATGTAATCCCATTCCTCATCGTTCCACTCGCGCATGCATCCGAAGTCGATCAAGCCCAAACGACCGTCGTCGAGGAACAACACGTTACCGGGATGTGGATCGGCGAACAGCATGCGTTCCTTGAACAGAATTCGACAGTACGATCGGAAAATCAGGCCGCCGTAATGATTCCTCAATTCCTGAGCTGGATTGGAATCATTGAATTCGTGCATCGTTTGCCCGTCCAGGTACTCCATCGTGAGCACCCGACGTGTCGAATACTCGTCATAAACGCGCGGGACGACAATTCCTTCGTCCTCATTGAAGAGCCGACGCACCCGGCGCAACATTTCGGCCTCACGTTCGTAATCGGTTTCCGTTTCCATAACCGATCGCAATTCTTCAAACTGACTCTTGAGATTTTCCCAGTCACGTGAGAATCGCAGCGGCAACAGGACGGCGGACAGATTTCGAAAGTCTGATCGAATCGTACGGGCGATGCCGGGATATTGGATCTTGACCGCCACGGGCTGTCCGGTTTTCAGCCGCGCCCGATGCACTTGCCCCAAAGACGCTGCGGCAAATGCTTCTGTTTCGAATTCGGCGAATATTTCTTCGGGATCACCGCCAAGTTCGTCATGCACGTGCTCGCGCAACAGCGAATAGTGCATCGCCGGCGCCTCAAAGTGCAAGCGGCTCAATGTCGTGACAAACTCATCGGGCACAATCTCGGGCAGGTTCGCCGCCAACTGGCCGATTTTCATCACGGCCCCGCGCAGGTAGCCCATGGTGTTGAGAATCTTCACGGCCGACCGAAGATGAGTTTCCATCCGGTCGCGGTCACGGTCGTCGGCATTCTTAAAGTACGATCGCATCCAATAAGCCATGTACGCCAAACCGACTCGGGCATGCAGGCCGCCCAACGACCATAGCCTTCGCAACGCGCCGAGTGGGACCGGCCGCTGAGACAACGAATTCAGGACTTCCGTTTGGCTGGGGGCTTCTTGAACAAGCTCCTCGTCGGCCGGCAGAGCTTCCAATAATTCAGAAATGGTTGCCATCGTAGGTCTCCCAGAGTTTTGCTATGAACAATTCCAGTTAGGCGTCCGCGTCTTGTGTATCGAGCCATGCGACAAACATGTTGATCGACTGGTCGAGCATTGCGAGTGTGTCTTCCTGATGCGGCGACGTGTCGCGCACCCAAAACGACAACACGCCCGTGTACAGAGTCCAATAAAGTTGAAGTGCCATCGCCGATGGAAGTTCGGCCGCGCCGTCATCCGTGATCAAGGCCGTAACGGCTTCCAGATGGTCGCTTCGAATCGATTGATTGCCGTCGGTCAACGTCGCGGGACTCAGGCACGATTCAATAGTGGTACTCAAGAACTTCCGACAAGGCCGCAGCTTTCTTAGTCCCGTGGCGACGTGAGCAAACAGCCGTTCGGCCAACGATGTGGATGTCGAATCCAAACGCTTGTGGAATTCCAATCCCGCCGCCGCCAAGCGATCGGAAACGAGCGAAAGAACGATCGCCTCTTTCGCCGGGAAATAATTGAACAGCGTTCCGACGGCAATCCCAGCCTCGCGCGAGATATCTCGCGTGGTCGTTTCGTCAAATCCTTTCGATCCGAACAGTGTTATACCCGCGTCGAGAATTCGCTGCCGCGTTTCTTGTTTTGCTTGCTGAGTGACTCTCACGCCGACCTCCTTAATGAGCATGCTCATATAATACCGCTCGGTCCGCAGGAGTCAACAGTAAAATGAGCGTGCTCATTTAGTTTTCAGGGATTCGCTGGCTAATTAACACCAGCTCGACCGGCCTCGGCTCTCTTCCCAATTCACTAATTG
>CAUZVF010000152.1:0-8401 GCA_963582955.1 Planctomycetota bacterium | reverse complement strand
TTTCATGTTTCGCAGGCAATCTTCCACGAAATAAAGGTGCTCGGCAACGCCCCATTCGTAGTCAAACACGATGGCCGTTGCGACGATTCGGTCGTACAACGCCCCGAACGGTATCGGCCGAAACGCCTCAACGCGGAATTCACTGACGAAGAGTTCTAATCCCAGGATTCGGCGCATGGTGCGATAGACGGCAAAGTATTCGAGTTGAACGTCGACCGCTTTGACTTCACAGCCTTGCTGGCGGCACATGTGAAGCAAGTAGCAACACCCGCAACCAATCTCAAACACGCGACCACCTTTGGTCGGATTCATGTGCTGAAATGTCGTCAGAATTCTCTCCAGATGGTGATCGACTCGCTCGAGAAACTTGTACCCTAGTTTGACGCCGGCGTCGTTTTCGCCAGGCAATTGGTCGATTTCCGCTTTTGCCTGGCGGATCGCTTGTCGTAGTTCGATTTCCAATTCGCATTCCTTGGAAGTGCTCTATTTGATTCCCACAAACGTTGAACGGCACAGGTCCCGGCAATCCTGAGTCTGCATCCACTTACCCGATCGACGGCCGTTGGCGTCGTACAGCTCGAAGACCGTCCGGAAACCTGCGTCTAACAGGCATTGAACCAATTCGCCTTTCAGCAGAAAGAAGCTCTTCAGATTGCCCCAGCTTGACCAATTGGCATCATCCTGCTCGGTTGCTTTCGCCTGTTCGCTAGCGTATTCGCGGTACCAGCGGCCTTCGTAGCCTTCATGGCTGCATAGTTCACTGAGTTTTTCGGACGAGAATCCGCCGAGTGTCTCCTTGTCGGCGAAATGCGTGTTGAGGATCAGCATCTGACAATTTGCCGCGGCAAAGTCCTTGATCCATGCGGCCGGGTCTTGCATGTGGTAGAGAACACCGGACGCAAAGATCACGTCAAACGCTGCTTCTGCTTCGAACTCGTGCGCCGCCAGTTGATGAAACTGAATGTTGGCGTCAGTTGCATGAAAACGCTCAACGATTTTACACGCTGCAAAGTTTCTTGGCCGCGGTTCAATGCCGACGGCACGGCATCCCAGGTTTCGGGCGAATTCGAGAACATAACCGCCTTCGAAGCATCCAACGTCCAAGAGTGAGATGTCAGCGGGCCGATCGAAAACATGTCGAATCAACCGGCATGACGCCAAAAATAGCGAGTGCTGGCAGTGCTTTGGCTTGTCTGGTCTTGTCCAAATTGGCCGGCCAGAATCGTCCGCCAGTTCCACATTGACGAAAGAAAAGACTTCGTCAAGAGTCCGTCGATCGATCGATTCAATATCTGTGTGAGTCATTGCCGCTATTGATGGGTCCGAGGCAATCGCTTGGTTTGCATCCACATGGCAGACGCGTCGTGTTGTTCGAGAAGACAGTCTAACCGTCGTCCACTTCGATTGGAACTTGGAGATTCCATTGCACCAGTGGTGAATAGGTGGTTTATCAGGAATTCGCACAATCGACCGTGCCCGGTCCCAAAAATCGAAGTGTTGAACCGCCCGATTCTTGCGGATAAGATAGGACTGTGCGGTCGGAACAATCCGCGGTGATTCCGCGGGGTGCCGAGAGCGAGTCCCCGCACGCATGGGCCTGTTTCAATTTCCTTTTGTCGATGCGACATCATGAGTGCGCAACTTGAGCCCAATTTAGATCCGTACCGGTCAATCGACCGGATTGGTGCGTACGATGTTCTCGAACCGATTTCCACCGACGGAATCGGTGTCATTTTTCACGCGCGCGAACTCAGCTTGAACCGGTCGGTCGCCATTAAACTCCTCGCGCCCGAGTTAGTCGCGAGCGATGTGGCGCGGGAACGCTTCCGAAAAGAGGCCGTGAGCGTTGCCGGCATCAACCACGAGAACGTGGTCCAGATCCATTACGTCGGGGCCTATGAAGAGGCGCCGTTCTTGGTTATGGAATATCTTGATGGTCCGACATTGGCGGAAAGGCTGCAAGACGGGCCGCTGAATCCAATGGAAGCAGTTCGGATTGGTTCGTCAATTGCGCTTGGTCTCGCGGCAGCCCACGCCGGCGGAGTCGTCCACACGGGCATCAATCCAGGCAACATTGTTCTGGAACGCGACCGAGTCGTTATTACAAATTTTGGAGTCGTCGCCTCATCGACCGAAACGACCGAGTCGGCGACAGCCGTTTTGCCCTTGTTTCAGTCGCCCGAGCAAGTGGCGGGCGGGCCCGTTGACTTCCGCACGGATTTGTTCAGCCTTGGTTCCGTGGTGTACGCCATGGCCACGGGCTGTTCACCATTTGCCGCCGAAACTTCAACCGACGTCGCCGGCTTGATTGAGAATCACGAGCCGTTACCGCTGTCCGAGGTGTGCGACGAGGCACCGGAATTCCTGTCGCATATGGTCGCGAGATTGCTCGAAAAGGATCCGGATCGCCGGGACTTGGCTGCCTCTGATTTCGCGGAAGCCTGCCGTGATTACATCGACATTCAGACTGAAACAGCAACCGTCGTATTTCGCGGACTGAAGTCACCGAAAAAAAGGCGGCTGAAGCGGTTGATCGTTGCGGGTTTGTTCGTGCTGTCACTAATCGTGGCGGGAGTCTTTGCGATCTCGCGTTATTTTGGCACACCCGATTCCGATCTGTCCGCAGGGTTGCCTACGAAGCAATCAGACGATTCCGCCGGATCGCAAACCCAACAATCTCAGAATTCGCCGGAGCCACAACCGGCGCAATCGGCAATGGCGACAAATACCACGGCGATGGCCCACTTTGTCTTTGACTTCAACGGACCAACGTGAAATAGATTCGAGTCGGTATCATTCAGCAACTGCTGCATCTGCTCGGTGTTGGCCTGGTTGAATGCCGAGAGTTGCGTGGCGAGGACCGCCGCGACTTGCTCGGCGGAGTCGAATCTGTCCTTTGGCGCCTTCTCGATAAGTTGGGCCACAAGATCGGACAGCGGTCGCGGACATTCGGTGATTTTATGAAGTGGCTCGGGTACGACGTCGCAAACTCGGCGGATTACTTCATACGTATTCGCTCCTTGAAAAGGAGATCGCCCGCTCAACATTGCATACATCACAACACCCAGGCTGAATAAGTCGGTCCGTTCGTCGAGTTGACCTCCAGAAATTTGCTCGGGCGACATGAATGACGGAGTGCCGACCGTCTCGCCCACAGAGGTCAGTTCGGTGTTCTCGACGGCCGCCCGAGCCAACCCGAAGTCGGTGATCTTCACGGCTTCCATTTTACCGGCGAGCATAATGTTGGCGGGTTTGATGTCGCGGTGAATGACGCCCTGCTCGTGGGCGGCGGCAAGGCCGGCGGCAATCTGATTGCTGATTCGCAGTGCATCAAGGGGTTCGATCCGGCCGGCAGAAACAACTTTTTCATGCAATGTGTTTCCGCGAACGTACTCCATCACGATGAATGGCAAGTCCTCGTGTTCATCGACGGCGTGAATTGTGACGATGTTCGCATGCTTGACCGCCGCAACGGCCCGTGCTTCACGAGTGAACCGGCGGCGCGCTTTTTCGCTGGTCGCAATGTGTCGCGCTAAAACCTTGATCGCCACCGCGCGCTGCAGATTCTCGTCAAAACCTTCCAAGACGACACCCATGCCACCGGCGCCGATGGTGCGTATGATCTCGTAATCGCCCAGACGTCCGATCGAACCCTCCTTCGTCGACGGCGTCAGGATGCCAGAATCGAACTTTTCGTCGCCCTTGGGCACCCAGTCTTTGGTGATTTGAGTCGCGCCGTAACGTGTGTCGAAACGTGCCAATGTTTCGCGACAAATGTGACACGTCTCGACATGCGGCCGAAGCAACTCCATCGTGTCATCGTCGAGTTCTTCGCTGGCGAAGAGACGGATCGTGTCGTCATCCGGGCATTGGTTTGCATCAGACATAAGCAAGGGGCCACGAGATAGCAAAAGAGTGGTGCTGCCTTTCACGAGATGCTTATTTTGTGACTATAGCAGACAGGTCACGGGCAAGCATACCGATTTTTTCGAGCCGTGATTCTTTCAAGCCGGGAGGACAATACGCAGCAGAAACAGCGTGGTGCCGTGAGTTGAAACTGTGTGCGAATTCGATTTCACCGGCCGCCAACAGGTTAGTCGCCTGCAATTTGATCGAGGCAATTCGTGTCCGTGTGATCCAACACCGGCAATCCTTCGGACGAGAACAGATGGTTGTACTTCAACCCGCTTCCCGTGTTGAACAGGATGATGCGTGTTGACGGATCGAGCCACCCGCTTTCGACGAGTAGTTGGGCCGCCTTCCAAACGGCGCCGGTTTCGGGACAGGCATAGACGCCTTGTTGCCGCGACAGCTCGCGAACACCTTCTAACAATGCATCGTCCGAAACTCGCACGGCCGTGCCGTTACTTTCTCGCAGGACCTTGGTCATCAGAAAGTCACCGACCGCCGCGGGAACTCGAAGTCCCGCGGCCACGGTCGACGCATTCGGAAACATCTCGGCGAATTCGTTCCCCTCTTCGAACGCCTTGACGATCGGCGAGCAGTTCTCGGCCTGCACAACGACCATCCGTGGGCGTTCGGATCCGATCCAGCCCAATTCTTCCATCTCGTCGAAGGCTTTCCACATGCCAATCAAGCCCGTACCGCCGCCGGTGGGATAGAAGATAACATCGGGGAGTTGCAATTGCGTACTGCCGGCGACGTCGGCCATGTCGAAGGCCAGTTCGTAACCCATCGTCTTTTTGCCTTCGATGCGGAACGGTTCCTTCAGCGTCGACAGGTCGAACCAGCCGAACCGTTGGCAACCCTGCTTGACCAGCTTGCCGCAGTCGCTAATCAGCCCGTTGACCAAATAAACGTTGGCTCCGCCGACAACGGATTCAATGATATTGGCCGGCGGAGTGTCTTCGGGCATGAACAGGTTACAACGAATGCCCGCGTGGGCTGAATAGTACGTCGCCGCTCCGGCTGCGTTTCCCGCCGAGGGCAACGCGACGGTTGTTGCTCCCAATGCCACCGCGCGTGTCACGGCCGCCGACATGCCACGGGCTTTGAAACTGCCGGTCGGATTGAACGATTCGTCCTTAATGTACAGATTAGCAAAAGACTCGAACGCACCCCGCCGCCGGCAACGGATCAGCGGTGTCTGTCCTTCTCCCAACGAAACGGCTTGGGCGGGATTATCGACCGGCAAAACATCCGCGAATCGCCACATCGAACGCACTGTCCGTCGGCGGACGATGTCGGGAGTGAACTGATCCTTGATCGATTCAAGGTCATAGCCGACAAGCAGCGGCTTCTGGCATTCCCGACACAGGTTTTGCAACTCGCCAGTCGCATGGTCCAATCCACAAGCAGCGCACGTCAACTTTGAATGCACGTTCGATTTCCCTGTTGCTGGTTAAGGTGAGCGGCAGATGAGAATTTAATCGCAGGAAACCGCGGGTGAGTGCCCAATGCCACTCACTTTACCGACGGTATCGTTTCGTCAAGTTAAACGACGAGTCGGACAGTTATCCGTTTTGGCCAGGAACCTCACGGTTGCCGCTCGCCAAGAGCAATGAAGCTCAAAATACCAGGCTAGCGGGAACCGTTAGGTTCCTGGCCCCCATCAACGGTTTCCCGAATGTTGCATCTAAAGTGAGTGCCATTGGGCTAGCGCCCAGCGGCTCATTTGATCAGCCGGCATGCGCTAGCCCGGATTATTCACGAAACAACGCAAATATGATGCAAAGCTTGTGGTCAAAAGGAGTTGCGACTATTTTACCCAAAACACCGCGCAAAATCGGAGTTGATCGTAACCCGAAGCGTCAGCGAGGAAACATGTTGAATTCCTCGCTTACGCTTCGGGTTACGAATAATTCGCGCTAGCGTCCGGTTCTTTCGTGTCAACTCTCATCTGTCGCTCGCATGAGTGAGATTTCAACAAACGCAGCCAGCGTAAGGAGTGGTCGCGGCAAATCAAAGCCGGGCAATCGGCATCGAATGAAGTGAATCACAAGTTTGTCGAGTGCAGATGTTAATCAATATACAAGAACGCTGCCGAGTTCATGATTGCGTGGCAATAATTCAACAATGCCATCTGAGCGGCATTTGGTTCGCCTTTTGAGTTTTGCGCTCGTGACCATTTCTCGGCGAGTTTATCGAGCGTCTGGACGGCCAACGAGCGTTGTTGTTTACTTGGCAAGCGGCCAAATGCCAACTCGTACACCCTCTCAACTTGAGCCGCCCGGTCACTGCCGACTTCTTTTTCAACCCGGATTGCAAAATCTCGGGCGAGTTCATGGATGGCTTTGTTGTTCATCAAGTGCAGTGCTTGCGGAGCAACGATCGACGAACCTCGCTGCATGCAATTCGGACCCATCTGCGGGAAATCAAAGTTCTCCAACAGAGTCGGAATTTGCGTGCGGCGTTGCAGGACATAAATGCTGCGACGCCAGCCGCTCGCGTTTCCTTTCGAAATGACCAGCCCGTCTCCACGGACATCGACGGGGTCGGCTGGTCCGAACGGCGTGTTGTCCAGCCGTCCGGAAATGCTCAGCAATGTGTCGCGCAGCACCTCGGCTTCCATCCGCTTCAGCGGCATCCGAGACAACAGGCTGCCGTCGGAATCGTGCTCCAATTGCTCGTCGGTGATTTGGGAACTCTGACGATACGTGCTCGATGTCAGCATTAGCCGATGCATGGCTTTGATGCTCCAGCCGCGTCGCACAAATTCGACCGCCAGCCAATCGAGCAGTTCGGGATGAGTCGGACGTGCTCCGGCTTTTCCAAAATTACCGAGCGTCTTGACCAGGCCATTTCCAAAAAGATGTTGCCAAATGCGATTGACCATCACTCGTGAAGTCAGCGGTTGATCCTTGGCCGTCAACCAGCGAGCGAATGCCAACCGCCGTCCCGTCTGTTTCGCGTTGGGCCACGGACGAGTAATTCTTAAGGCCGATTTGCCATCCGTCAAAACCGAAAGAACTCCCGGACCGACCGGCCGGCCCGGTGTCAAATAGTTTCCGCGTTTCAGGATGTACGACGGTGATGGCTCACCGCGTGACCACAATGCACGAATTCGAGGTTCCTTCATGCGTTGCGATTCAAGCGACTTTTTCTGTTTTTCGATCTGCTTGCGCGTTGCTTCGTCGGTCTTTTTCGTGAGCCGATTGTTCAGGCTCTTGATCTGCTCGTTGATCGATTTCTCGTGTTTTTCAAATTGACGTCGTTCGATTGTCGAAACTTTTGTCAGTGTGCGCGGTCCCTGTGATTTCAGCCAGTCATGTTCGTCGTAGGCGTCTTTGAAAATTGCCGTCAGCCGGTAGTAATCTCGTTGCGGGATCGGGTCGAACTTGTGTGAATGACAACGCGCACAATGTAATGAAAGCCCCAAAACTGACGAGCCGAGAATCTGAATCTCATCGGCGATGACTTCCAATCGGTCAGGTACAAAATTTGTAATGTTGGCAAACGTGCGATCCGGTGCCGTCCGCAGGAATCCTGTCGCCACAAGATTGTCATAAAGAGTTTCGTCGATGGCTTTGGCATTTTCGTAGTCGGCCAATTCGTCGCCGGCGATCTGTTCGATCAAAAACCGTGAGTAAGGTTTGTCGGCATTGAATGCCTGGATGACGTAGTCGCGATATCGATACATGTGCGGCCGCAAGCGGTCTTCGTTTTGAGCTCCCTCGGAATCCGCGTATCCGGCTGCATCGAGCCAATGCCGCGCCCAACGCTCACCGTATCGCGGCGATGCCAACAGCCGATCGACCAGTTTCTCGTAAGCCAGCGGATCGGGATCGTTGACGAACGATTCAATCTGGTCGGGCGGCGGCGGAAGTCCGATCAATTCGAAGTAGATGCGCCGCAACAGAGTCGTGCGGTTGGCTTCCGGTGACAACAACAAACCCACGCTTTCGAGTTTTCGAATGACGAATGCGTCGATCGCGTTTCGAACGCGTTCTGATTGTTTCACGCTTGGAATCGGCCCGGCCTTGGGCGGCCGAAACGACCAAAACGCGCGGTCGGCGTCGGATACCAACGCATCGCGTTCATCGGTTTTGTGTTTTGATTCGGGTAATCCCAATTCGATCCATTTGGTCAACAGTGTTAGCTCGTTGGACTCCATCGGTTTGACGCTCACGGACACCAGTTTACGGCGTGGCGGCATTTCTCCGGACTTGATTCGCTTGATGATCAGGCTGTCGTCCGGTTTTCCCGAAACAATCGCCGGTCCCGACTTTCCGCCCTTCCGCATCGATTGTTTCGTCCGCAGATCGAGCCCAGCTTCTCGCCGCCGCCCACCGTGACACGCCACGCACCGCAGATACATCAGCGGGACAATGTCGTGCTGAGTGACTTCGGGTTCGTTCGCGGCCGGATCGCGGAACTTGGCACCACTGGCGATCCAGCGTTTGATCAGTTTCTTCTCAGCATCACTCAGCCGTGGCTTTTC
>CAUZVF010000151.1:0-8418 GCA_963582955.1 Planctomycetota bacterium | reverse complement strand
CATTGCTTTGTCGAAAAGCCGGTAGCCGTGGATGCGAACGGAGTCAAGTCGGTCCTTGAAACCGCCAAGTTGGCAACCGAAAAGGGCGTGTCGGTCGTTTCGGGATTGTGCTGGCGGTATCACTACGGCATGCGCGAGACCTTCGAGCACATCCACGACGGAATGATCGGCGACATCATGGCTCTGCAGTGCAGTTACAACACGCGAGGTCTATGGAAAAAGCAGCGGCAATCGAACTGGAGTGACATGGAATGGCAGATGCGCAACTGGTTGTACTTCACTTGGCTGTCGGGCGATTTCATTACCGAACAACATGTGCACAGTCTGGACAAAGTTGCCTGGGCGATGGGTGACAAGACCCCGATAAAGTGCAGCGGCACCGGCGGTCGGCAGACGCGAACATCGGGAGACTATGGTCACGTCTACGATCACTTCGCAATTGTGTACGAATACGACAACGGTGTGAAAGCATTCTCGCGATGCCGCCAGCAAGACGGATGCGCAGTCGATGTCTCGGACCATGTCTTCGGAACCAAGGGCCGTGCCGACGTCTTCAAACACGCGACGTATGACGTAAAAGGTGAATCGACGTGGCGGTTCCGCGGCAAGAAAAACAACATGTATCAGACCGAGCATGACGAGTTCTTCGCCAGCATCCGTTCCGGCGAACTGATTAACAACGGCGAGTACATGAGCAACAGTACCATGTTGGCCATAATTGGGCGCATGGCGGCCTATAGCGGCAAAACCATCACTTGGGAACAGGCGATGAATTCAACAGAAGATTTGACTCCGCCGAAATACGACTGGATTACGATGGAAGTCCCGGCGGTCGCGATGCCCGGAATCACGCCGTTTGCCTGATCGGCACGATACTCAGGACGTTCAATTGTAAAGCCTCAGCCGCTATCAGCGGCTGAGGCTTTTTTGATTCGGGATTCTCGAACGTCATGTTCATGCGAGATGTGTGCATCGAGTCTAAAAACGGCGTTCGTAGACAATTCTCCCCGTCCCATTCACGGGATCGATCGAAGGCCACAGACGCGCGCTTGAATTGTTATGGAGATGATATCCCGCGACGGATTTCCCGATGACATATCCGAGCGCGGCGCCGAACAAGATGTCCGAGAGATCGTGGTCGCGCTCGTCGATTCGTGTCCAGCCGATGATGCTGGCGAATGCGTAGGCGGAAAAGCCCGCCTTGGGGCCATAGTATTCATCGATGACGCTGGCAATCGCGAAACTGCTGGCCGCGTGAAACGAGGGAAATCCGAATTGTCCACCATTCCAGCGGTCGCTGGGCCGGTCCGAGTTCACGGCCGCTTTCAGAGTAACCGTCGTTAGCCCCGTAAGCGTGTACGCGCTGAACAATGTCCGCGTGAAGTCGTGTAATTCATCGTCCTGCTGCCGCAAGGTGTATCCATACAATGCAAATAGCAGCGGCAATTGCACCGTGATGTCACCGAACTTACCAATCGTTTTGCTGGCACCTCCCCAACGGTTGGGATGACGCAGTGAGTGGCTTCGGACTGCACCATCGACGTCCTGATGAAGTGCGATCGCACCACCCGCCGCGACTGCCAAAATCAGCCCGTTGTGCCAGTTGAGAATGGCCCGGGAATCGTCTCGTAACATCGGAAGAAAGCTGGCGCGATCGTCACGAAATGTGAACGGTCCGCCGCGCGAAGGATCGCTGAAGCATGAGACATTTTTGCAACCTGGACCGCATCGGGCATACGGCAGGTCACATGCGGAATGGCAGGGGGGAAGAGCGATGAACTCCGTCGAAGATAAGACATCTGGTCGAACCGACGGCTGAATTCCCATGGAACCCATCTTTTGCACATCGAGCAGTGTCGTACCGCGTCGTGTGGACTGTGGCATCAGTGAACTGGTGACGAAACCGGCATGACGCGGCAGTCCAACCAACTGTTGAGGCCAAGATTTAGAGAGCGTTGAATCGTCAGCGAACACTTTTGTTGGGCATTCGAACGTCGATTGTTCAATGGATGGCCAATTGCCCGCCCGATCCTGCGCGACGATAGCCGAAGTGCCCGCTGTGGATAGCCATACAAATACTGACAGCACAGTCGCCAGTGACTCGAATCCGGCACACCAAGTCCGTCGAAAGGGATTGTCGTCCATGAAGGTGTCGTTTCGTAGTGCCGCGGCTGTTCGAGCGGAATCTGATATCGCCGTAGATGGCTACGGAGTCGGCGCGCATTCTGAAGTACTTATTAAATCGTCTGAATCGTTGATCGTGTCACAAGCGGACGACTGGCCCGGTCGCTATCATCAAAATTGATACAAACTCACCATTCGGAATAATCATTCGTATCAAGAAACAGTGCGAATCTATAAACGCATGTTCCTGCACTGTCTCGCATTTCCAGAACCAGTATTCTTACACTCGCAATAGATGGGCAAAGCGGCTCTTACCAGTTGAAACAACACCATTTCTGGCTCCTTTCAATTGGTGGTTGTTGGTCTATAATGACGGATCTTTTCCGGCACGCCGATTGAGTTCCGTGTCGGTGGCCTAGATTGCGGAGGATTGAGTGGTTACGCAAACCAGTAGTCTGATCGAGCGTCTGCAATCCAACATATCCCAGGCCGTCATGGGCAAGCCCGATGCGGTTCAACTGACGACGGTTGCGCTTCTCGCCGAAGGACATATTCTGTTAGAGGATGCTCCGGGTGTTGGAAAGACGTCGTTGGCGAAGGCGTTCGCGAAGAGTCTTGACTGCCAATTCACGCGATTGCAATGCACGCCCGACATGTTGCCCAGCGACATTCTGGGATCCAGCGTTTGGTTGCCTGGTGTCGGCGAATTCGAATTTCGGCGGGGACCGATCTTCACCAACATTCTGCTGGTCGACGAGATCAATCGCACGACTCCCCGTACGCAAAGTGCTCTGCTCGAGGCCATGAACGAGCAACAAGTGTCGGTCGAGGGACACACATACCAGCTTGACCGCCCGTTCTTTGTGATGGCGACTCAGAATCCGTTCGAGTTCGAGGGCACGTATGCTCTGCCGGAAAACCAGTTGGACCGCTTCATGCTGTGTATCGACATCGGTTATCCCGAAACGGACATTGAGAAAGAAATCCTGATCAGTCACCGCGACGGAGAACCCGTCGATGCATTAGAAACCGTTCTCGATGCAACACAACTTAAGGAACTGCAATTGCACGTCCGCGACATCCGTGTCGATGACGCGATCAACGACTATATGCTGAACATTGTCGCCGCCAGCCGTAACCACGACGAGTTGGCGATCGGAGTCAGCACGCGCGGAGCAATCACACTGTACCGTGCCACCCAAAGTTTGGCCCTGGTTGAGGACCGTGAATTCGCCGTCCCCGATGATGTTAAGAAACTGGCCGTGCCCGTTCTGGCCCATCGTGTCCTGTGCCGGGGACTGATCCGAGAGGGACAACGGGAACGGGCGAAGAACATTATCCGGCAAATCGTGGAGAATACTCCCGTTCCTGATTGATCTGGTGTCCAAGGATTCCAACGAATTGAATCCGTTCATTAGACATGGGCCGAACACAGCATCTCCTGGCTGGCGGGATGCGTCAGCTTGCCGGCGCGACTCGGTTGCAAGCGAAGACCGTCAAATGAGCACCAGCGACGGACGACTTCTGGACATCCTGCGATTAAACCTGATTCCAGGCGTTGGCCCACGCACGCATCAGATTCTGCTTGAACACTTTGGATCGGCCGAAAACATTCTGTCGGCCAAAATCATCGAACTGCAACAGCTTCCCGGCATTGGCCCGAAAGTCGCGAAAGCCATCTCATCGGCCCGTTCAGCAGTCGATGCGGAATCCGAATTGCAGGCATGCCGCGAAGCCGGAATCCAGCTCATCGCGCGAGATTCCGACGATTATCCGCGGCCACTGCTCGAGATTCCCGACCCTCCGGCAATTCTGTATTGCAAGGGAACTGTTCGGGAACAAGATGAATTGGCCATTGGTATGGTCGGTTCGCGGCGTTGTACGGTTTACGGACGCCAACAGGCCGAACGTCTGGCCGGCGCACTGGCTCGCGCGGGAGTTACCATCGTTAGCGGTTTGGCGCGCGGCATCGATGCCGTCGCGCACCGTGCGGCCTTGGCGGCCAACGGCCGCACTTTCGCCGTCACGGCCAGCGGCCTGAACAACATTTATCCACCCGAACACGCCGAACTCGCACAGCAAGTTTCGGAAAGCGGCGCTATGCTTTGTGAATCGAAATTGCAACAGCGGCCGGCGTCGGGACTTTTCCCGCAGCGTAATCGCATCATCAGCGGACTGTCGATTGCAATCATCGTGGTCGAGGCTGCTCGCAACAGCGGGGCCCTGCACACGGCACGGCACGCCATGGAACAGGGCCGTGAAGTCATGGCGGTCCCCGGCCGAGTCGACAGCTTGGCCAGCGAAGGCTGTCACGACCTGATCCGCGACGGAGTCACACTGATCCGCAACGTCGACGACGTTATGGAATCGCTGGGACCGTTGGTCAATCCCGTCAAATCAGATGACAAAGGCGAGATTCACAGCTTGCGCGAGTTGTCTCTGAACGAACGCGAACGTGAGGTCCTGAATCTGATCACCAACGATCCGCAGCACATCGACGAAGTGCTGCGCGCGACCGATATCGAACCATCACGTGTGTTGGCGACACTGACAGTGCTGGAAATGAAACGCATGATCCGCCGCCTGCCCGGCAGCATGCTGATTCGTGCGACGAATTAGTTTTGCTATCGCGTACTAGTACTTCGCGATATCTCGTTCTCTTACGCACGTTTTCGTTTAACGCCCAGCCGAAGGTGCCGGCTACACGCAATCGGAAAAGCCGGCGCCTCTTCGGCTGGGCGTTAAACGAGGGATCTGGCGTGATCGACGCTCCAAACAATGCGGGCGTCACTTCGAAATTCAATTTGACCGATACAAATTGTGGGCTATGTTGGTTAAGCCAATGGAAGGGCAAGCCAATCGGCGATGGCAGTCGTTCTTTACGGACGGCCGAGCAGCAATGCCTTGAGGGTTCGAATCCTTCCCCTTCCGCTCGTGATTGATAAAAAGCCGCCCATGTTTTTGGGCGGCTTTTTTTGCAGGGCAGTACACTTTGGGCGGTTGCGACAACGCCTACTTCATTCGGATCGAATCGAGTACGCGGTCCTTTTCTTCCTTCAAATCGAACGGCAAATATGTGTTCAATGCGTGCGCCTGCCGTTTCAGAGTTCGAATCCTGGCGGCTGCTTTTCGGTCGTTCGTTTTGCCGCGGCGGTCAAGGACTTTCGACCATTTTTGTAACTCGTCGCTCTGTTCGATCAGCTTGCCGGTCGCCTTCTTGTAATTGTCGACGGTGTTCTGCCGTTTTTGCATGATGGTTCGTGCTTGATTGCGCAAGTCCTTCGCGTTCTTTTCCAGGACACGGTATCGCACTTGTAACTGATCGCGCTGAGACTGCTTGATCCCCAGCAGCCTCTCATTTCTCACGTCCACTTGCCGTTTCGAACCGCGTCCGTAGCTGTTGCTAAACAGATTGTCGATTTCCTGATTCAATCGCCGCAGCGATACTCCGATCCCATTTGCTTCGGTTTCAAGCTCTTGATAGGTCGCCGACATCTCCTTCAATTGTTGATCGAAATCCTGCATCTGTTCGTCGGTCCGCTGTTTCAAGTTTTCGGCCGATAGGTTCAATTGGTCGGAAGCGTCTTCTTGGTCTTTCTTTTCCTGGGCGACCTTGGCTTGAATTGCTTTCAAGCGTTCTTGTTTCTGGCTTTCGATCTCGTCGAGTTGCTGCTGAGTCGTCTGTGCAGCAGCGGCATAGTCGTCGTGCAGCGCTTGCTTGCTATCCAGAAAATGTTGGCGAAGAGTTGGATCGAGCGACGCGACAATTTCATCGTCGAGAGCAACCAGGCTTTTCTTCTGATGAAAGATGGCGTTCGCGGGCTCTTCCAGATACGCGACCAGCCTGCCAATCCACTTGGTCGTTTCCACAACCGATTCCGGGTCGGCCGAGTTGACATGCGCCTGGCGGGCGGCTTCCGCCATCTCGATCAAATGCTGAAACGCGGTTTCATGCCTGTTACGCGCCAAGTGGAACCGAATCAAAGCCGCCCAAGCGGGCCAATACGGAGTTTCCTCGGTATGGATGGCGGCTTCTAATTGGTTCCGTGCCTCGTCGAACCGCAATCGTTTCCAAAGCACCAGAGCATACGCGTAGAACAACCGAGGATCGCGCTGCGTCAGTTGTCGTGCCAAATCGAACGACTTCTCGGCCAGCACCAGACCATTCCGGCCCGACCCCAGACCGTCGTACATCATTTGACTCAAGTGGCCGACATAATCGTCGCGATCGCCGCCGGCTTTGAATTCCGGTAGGTCACGTTGAAGCGAAGTCAGATTCAATTCCGGTGCCGCGGGAAGCTTTTGCGCGACGGGCGGAATCTCGGCATCGGCCGCTTCAACAGGTTTCGATTCGAGTGGCTGCAATTCGGGCTTCGGTACGACTTTCGGCGGAATTGGAATCGGAAGCGGCTGAACAGCTTTCGGTGTGTTAGTGTTTGCGACGAGATCCGCGGCAGATTCATTAGCCGCCACTGATTTTGACTTCGAGTCGTCCACCGGTTTCACAGCTTCCTTTGCAATATCCGTTTTGTTGCCCGCGTCTGCCGGAAAATTCGACTCCGTGTCCGTTGGCACACTCTGATTCGACACTGCCGGGACATCCGAAGTCGCATTGGCCTGACTTTTTGACACATCAGCAACCCGCGATTCGTCGGGTTCACGAAATTGGCCCGCGACCAACGTGATCACAACGCAAATGCAAAGTGCGACCGCAGCGTATGCGATCACGGACAGAACGTGCCGATCCTGATTCTCGTCTTCATCAGCAACGGACGCGTCGTCGGAAGAAACTTGTATTTTTGGTGTCAAGTCAGATGCCGCAGGGGCTGCACTTGCGGTTGGATTCTCTGATTCTGGCAATGACATTGTCACCGCCGCCCGCCGAGACTCGATCGGCCGATCATCCAATTCGACTGATTGAGATTTGGGTTCGGCATCCAAACTAAGAGTCGGCCGAGGTTGCTCGCCACTATAGTTCGATCGGGCTGGCTGAGGTGGCGAATCGAGTGATAACGTTGTGTTTGCATTTGTCGCATTGGCGTTCTTGATAGCTTCGAGCGGCAGAATCTCGTCAAGTGACAGCGTCGTCACACTGTCGACCACGTTTTTTGTGGTCTTTGCTTGTCGCGGCGTTTGAAGCGAGGCATCGTACGCCTGCTTTCGTTCCCCATCCAACAACGTTGATTGCGCGCTCAATAGCTCGGAGATTACATGTCGCGATTCCGCCAACTGATCCCATTCGGCACGCGCGCGGACAAACCCAATTCTTGTCTGCGTGGCATCGCGGATTACCTGCGCGTTCGGCTCGAACCGTGCGATACCCAACAGCGCATAGGCATCGGGCGGACGATCGCCCGGAGGTATCTCTAACCATTGATGATATGCGTCGAACGGCATGGCTGATTATCGAATTCTGCGTACGAAAACGCTTGTGCTTCGGGTAAGTATGCAACGCCGAAGTGGCGTTGTCCAACTAGATTATTTAACGGATTCAACATGTCATGAACAACTATTTTTGCTCTTTCAGTACTGATTGTCTTATTGTTGCGAATGTCTGTTGACGCTGTCTCCATTCGTCCAGCGGCAGAATCCGCACTTGGCCGTCTTTGCCCAGAGCCATTCCGGTGACAACTTCCGCCCACAGGACGATGGTATCAGCCGGCCATCCGATTGGCGACGGGATTCTCCACAAGAAAGCTGACTTGTCATCACAAATCGAAACGACGCGCGTTCCGTCAGGTCCGGTCACGATCGAGTTAACGCCTGTATGATGTTTCATTGGAATACCGATCGGCCGACCAGATTTTGCATCCCAGAGGCGAAGGAATCCATCGTGACACGCCGTCACAATCGTGCGATCGCTCCACAGGAAGGACGCACCAGTGACTTCCGCGGGATGTCTCATCAAAATCGCCGACTCGTTGTCATGACTGAGGTTCCACATTCGTGCCTGATGGTCGTCGCCAGCCGACACGAGCCATCGTCCGTCAGAACTGAAGGCAACCGACCGCACTGCCCCGCCGTGACTCATGCTCGTTGGCCGCATCGTTCCCGAAGCAGCATCCATGACTTGTATCACATGCTGACTGCCAACGATGGCCAATGTATTGTCTGTCGGCGAGAACGCTAACATCGTGATCGTGTCGGATGGCAGCAATGGTTCGTGAGCCGCTTCACCCGACGGCAGCTTCCACAGATACAAAGCATCCCGGCTGGCGGATGCCAACAGAGAACCGTCGAAGTTGAAGGCCAATGCAACGACGGGCGCATCGTGGTTCAGCGGCGAACCGATTG